>NZ_CANG01000830.1:0-234 GCF_000309315.1 Sedimentibacter sp. B4 | reverse complement strand
TCAGCGCGGAGGATCCGGTCCAGCGACTCGCCGCCCTGTCGGCGCCGCCGTCCCTCTCGCCCGGCGTGTTGCTCGCCCGCGGCCAGGCCGCGCTCGAGGCCAACAACGCCCAGCTGGTGGACGAGTGCGTCCGGCGACTGCTCAGCAATGACCCGTGGGAGTGGCGAGCCGTCTGGCTGGCCGGGCTGCGCGCCCTCCAGGCCCGCGACTACCGCACCGCGCAGAGCTCGTTCA
>NZ_CANG01000831.1:0-241 GCF_000309315.1 Sedimentibacter sp. B4 | reverse complement strand
TCGAAGCTGACGTCCTTGAGCAGCGCCTTGGTGGACAGCCCGGTCACGCTGAGCACGATCGGGCGGGCGTCGCGCACGTTCTCGGGCCTGGCCTCGGTGTTGATCGCGCGTCCGACCATCTTCGAGATCACCTGGTCCATCGAGGTCTCCGCCATCGGCATCGTGTCGATGTAGCGGCCGTCGCGGATCACGGTGATCCGGTCGGCGATCCGTCTGAGCTCGCCCATCCGGTGGGAGATGA
>NZ_CANG01000832.1:0-347 GCF_000309315.1 Sedimentibacter sp. B4 | reverse complement strand
CACGACCAGTTCGCCCAGGTGCTGCTGGCAACGATCGCCTCCACCATCGGCTTCTGGGCCTGGATGTCGATCGCCCCGCTGCAGAAGACCTACGCCACGACGATGGGCCTCAACGAGGGCCAGATCTCGCTGATGCTCGCCACCCCCGTACCTGGTCGGAGCCCTGGGTCGATCGTCGTCGGCTCCCTCACCGACCGACTCGGCGGCCGAAAGATGTTCACCGCCATCCTGCTCGGCTCAGTACCGGCGGTGCTACTGGTGGCCCTGGCCGGCAGCCTCAAGCTGTACTGGCTGCTGATCGCCGCCGGCTTCTACCTGGGCGTGGCGGGAACCGTGTTCGCGGTCGG
>NZ_CANG01000833.1:0-242 GCF_000309315.1 Sedimentibacter sp. B4 | reverse complement strand
AGTCGGTCGGGACTGCTCACCCAGGTGGCGCAGGTGCCGAGGTCGGCGGTGGGAATGTAGCCGGCGCGCAGGTCCTCCCAGGGGATCGGGACGGCGCCGACCAGGGAGCACAGCGCTCGGCGCTGCCCTGCGTCCGGGATGAGCACGACGGCGCAGCTGAGGGTCTGCTTGACCGAGTTCACCTGGAAGGTGGCGAGCACTTCGCGTCCCAGAGACGGGGCGACGACGATCACGCGATGGTC
>NZ_CANG01000834.1:0-240 GCF_000309315.1 Sedimentibacter sp. B4 | reverse complement strand
CCTCGTTCAGCCCCGACCAGCGCCGAGGCCTGTGCCGACGAGCTGGAGAAGCAGGTCACCTCCGGTGGAGCCGTTGGTGCCCGCGGGTCGAAACCGACGACATCGAAGTGGTCGAGCACGGACTGGGAGAGGAACCCGGTCGCGGATTCGGCGAGGCTCACACCGGAGGCACCCGGGCCGCCGGGGTTCACGAAGAGCGTGCCGATCTTCTCCGCAGGGTCGGCTGCGGGCACCTTGAAA
>NZ_CANG01000835.1:0-453 GCF_000309315.1 Sedimentibacter sp. B4 | reverse complement strand
ACTGTCCGCCAGCGCCGCGACCCGTCCGTGGTACTTGTTGCCCGCGCGGTCGAACACGACGGCGTCCACGCCGGCGTTCTTCGCCCGCTCGGCAACCAGCTTGCCGACCGCCTTCGCCTTCTCCGACTTGTCGCCGGCCTTGGCGCGCAGTTCCAGCGACGACGCGGACGCCAGGGTCACCCCGGCGGTGTCGTCGATCACCTGCGCGGCAATGTGCCGGCTGGACCGGAACACCACCAGGCGCGGACGGTCGGGGGTACCGGCGATCTTCTTGCGACCGCGGGCCTGGCGGCGCAGCCGCGAGGCTGCCTTGTCCGCCGTGCCCTTGTTCGTCGACAGTGAGATAGCCATCACTTACCCGCCTTTCCAACCTTGCGGCGAACCCTCTCGCCGGAGTAGCGCACACCCTTGCCCTTGTACGGCTCGGGCTTGCGAATCTTGCGGATGTTGGCT
>NZ_CANG01000836.1:0-202 GCF_000309315.1 Sedimentibacter sp. B4 | reverse complement strand
AGAATCCAGTATTGCCCGTTCACCCTCGCGATGCCAAGCCCACCGGGTCCCTGCCACCAAACCGTAACCGGCCGGACACTCTGCCCAATGGTGAATTCCTGCCGACCCCCGCGGCGACGGTCCCGCCGCCATCGGCGCCGCTCAGCCCGCCTCTACCAGTTGGCGCAGGTAGGCGCCGTAGCCGGACTTCGCCAGTGCGTCC
>NZ_CANG01000837.1:0-202 GCF_000309315.1 Sedimentibacter sp. B4 | reverse complement strand
TTGCGGGCCAGGTGTTCGACGTCCCGGTCGAGGTGCCGAGCCCCGGCGAGTACGTCGCCGACGGCGCCGCCCGCCAGGCCGCCTGGATCCTCACCGGTTCCCGTCCGGCCTGGCCGGTGGAACTGGTGGCCGCGCCGGCGTCCGACCCGCACCCGGAGATCCTCGCCGCCTACCAGGCGGTCGCTGCCCGCTACTAGGCCCA
>NZ_CANG01000838.1:0-201 GCF_000309315.1 Sedimentibacter sp. B4 | reverse complement strand
CCGGTCGTCGTTGATGCTGGTCAGCGCGTACAGCGTGCAGAGCCGTTCGAGCACGGCCCTGACGTCCGGCTCGTCGCAGGCCTCGATCGCGGCGATGAACGCCTCCAGCATGACCCGCTCCAGGTGCGCCCTGGCCACGAAGAGCATGTGGTCGCCCAGCCGGTTCACCGACTCGAAGTCCCGCCCGGACGCCCGGCGCAT
>NZ_CANG01000839.1:0-216 GCF_000309315.1 Sedimentibacter sp. B4 | reverse complement strand
TTCCAGCGGCTCACTGCGGAGGGCGCCGACACCAAGCGCGCTTACGCCGAGGACTGGCCGTTCGAGAAGAAGTTCTGGGAGGAGGAGGTCAGTGTCGGCCGCTACCTGGTCAGCCGAAGCTCGCTGTTCCTGAACCAATGGCTGATCTCGAGGGTCGGGGAGGAAGTCGGCCCTCAACAGACGTTCACACGGTTCAAGACCTACATCGAGCACGAC
>NZ_CANG01000840.1:0-218 GCF_000309315.1 Sedimentibacter sp. B4 | reverse complement strand
AGGAGGAGGAAGAGGATGGTGCAGGGCAGTGCGAGGATCACCACGCCGGCCTCGGTGGCGCCGTAGTCGAGACCCCCTGCACCTGCACCCGCAGGTTCGACACCGCCAGGGGCAGGGTCATCCGGTTCGAGTCGTTGATCAGGATCAGCGGCGCCATGAAGTCGTTCCACGCGGCGAGGAAGGCGAACAACCCGACCGTGATCAGCCCTGGCTTGACC
>NZ_CANG01000841.1:0-241 GCF_000309315.1 Sedimentibacter sp. B4 | reverse complement strand
GGCTCAATCGGTTCGAGCTCGGCGTCCTCAGCGCTCGACTCCGGGTTGAGGGCGATCACCGAGACCGCGTCCTCCCCGGACACCCCGACGAACTTCACGCCCATCGTGTCACGCCCCTTCGCAGGCACTTCTGCGACCGCCGAACGCGTGATCTGGCCGCTCACCTTGATCGCGATCACCTCGTCCGACTCCTGCACGACCAGGCCGCCGACCAGCGAACCACGGTCCTCGTTGAGCTTCA
>NZ_CANG01000842.1:0-215 GCF_000309315.1 Sedimentibacter sp. B4 | reverse complement strand
CGAGGCTGGAGGCACACACCGAGCCATCGAGGTGGAGCCGTTCGAGCCAGCGCCTCCGACACCTGACGGATCGCGTAGGGGAACTCGTCCCGCTTCGGCAGCACCGGCACCAGCGCACGCTCGGCGAGCGCACCGTGACCGATCTCGCGCCGCTTCGGCGAACCGACCCGACCGGTCTCACCGGTGGAGTACGGCGGGAAGTTGTAGTTGTGCAA
>NZ_CANG01000843.1:0-235 GCF_000309315.1 Sedimentibacter sp. B4 | reverse complement strand
CCCTGGCTGAGCAGCCGCCGGCGGCGCGCCATGCCGGAGAGCAGGTACAGCGGCAGCGACATGACCTCGAGCGCCACGAACGCGGTCAGCAGGTCGTGGCCGCGACGAAGACCATCATGCCGGTCAGCGAGAACAGGGCCAGCGGAAAGACCTCGCTGTGCTCGTGGCGGGCCAGGCTGGCCTCGGTCTCGGCCGCGCTGCCGGGTACCGACGCTGCGGAAGCGGCGAATGAACT
>NZ_CANG01000844.1:0-207 GCF_000309315.1 Sedimentibacter sp. B4 | reverse complement strand
TCCCGAAGCGGAACTGGGGTCGAGTGCGTCGCGCAGGCCGTCGCCGACCGCGTTCACGCACATGACGAGGAACACCAGCACCGTTGCCGGTCCGAGGAAGATCCACGGGTACGTCGTGGCCATCCGGGCGCCCTCACCGATCAGGGTGCCGAGCGAGGTGTCCGGCGCGTGCACGCCGAAGCCGAAGTAGGACAGACCGGTCTCGGA
>NZ_CANG01000845.1:0-348 GCF_000309315.1 Sedimentibacter sp. B4 | reverse complement strand
GGCAATGCGATCGCACAGGCGCTGAAGGCTGCGATGGGGGAACCGGTGCGGCCCAACCAGCCCGGTGAGCGATCCTCGTCACACCCCCAACAGCCCGAGCCGCCGGCGACGACCTCGTGGGTGTCGCTGCAGGTGACCAGGCAGGAAGTGACCGAGTCCGAAGAGGATTGAGCGTCGTGGACGACCTGGCCTTCACCGCCCCGCTGTGGTGCGACTCCGGCGGTTCGTGGCGATTCGTCACGGTGCCCGATGACCTCTCCGATGTGATCCGGTTCGAGTCCGGTCCGCCGACCGGCTTCGGCGCGGTGAAGGTGGAGGTGAGCGTGGGTGCCACCACCTGGCGGACGA
>NZ_CANG01000846.1:0-221 GCF_000309315.1 Sedimentibacter sp. B4 | reverse complement strand
CCGTGCACACTGGTGGCGAGCATCGACGAGAACGCGGTCGATCTGGCGTTCATCAACGAGGTCGGGTCGACCGGGCGCGACTCCGGCTCCGGCAGCGGGTCGATGGGCCTGCTCGGCGCCACCGAGAGGCTCGCAACGGTGGGCGGAACGATGGAGACGCGCAGGGAGGGACGACAGTGGATCACCAGGGTGACCATCCCGTTGGCGGGCCGGTCCTGACC
>NZ_CANG01000847.1:0-228 GCF_000309315.1 Sedimentibacter sp. B4 | reverse complement strand
CTCGCCGCGAGGGGTGGCCCCCTGGTCGCGATCCTCTGGGGCCGGGACGCCCAGTCGCTGGGCACTCGGCTGGCCGGCATCCCGCAGATCGCCTCCGCCCACCCGTCCCCCGATGTCGGCCCATTCGGGCTTCTTCGGCTCACGCCCGTTCAGCCGGGCCAACGCCGCGCTGCTCGCCCAGGGCGGTACCGAGGTCGACTGGCGCCTCGAGACAACGGCCTGATCCGA
>NZ_CANG01000848.1:0-241 GCF_000309315.1 Sedimentibacter sp. B4 | reverse complement strand
TCAGCCCGACGGAGATCCTGTTCGTTGTCGACGCCATGATCGGCCAGGACGCGGTGAACACCGCGCAGGCCTTCGCCGACGGTGTCGGCTTCGACGGTGTCGTGCTGTCCAAGCTGGACGGCGACGCCCGCGGCGGCGCGGCCCTCTCGATCGCCCGGGTGACCGGCAAGCCGATCATGTTCGCCTCGAATGGCGAGGGGCTGGGAGACTTCGACGCCTTCCACCCCGACCGCATGGCCAA
>NZ_CANG01000849.1:0-241 GCF_000309315.1 Sedimentibacter sp. B4 | reverse complement strand
TCACCTCGACCGCCATCAGCGGCTCCAGCAGGGCCGGGTCGGCCTTGCGCGCGGCCTCCTTGAAGACCATCGAGCCGGCGATCTTGAAGGCCAGTTCCGAGGAGTCGACGTCGTGGTAGGCGCCGTCCAGCAGGGTGACCTTGATGTCCTCCACCGGATAGCCGGCCAGCGGGCCGAAGGCCATGGCCTCCTTGATGCCGGCGTCCACCGCGGGGATGTACTCCTTGGGGATGCGGCCACC
>NZ_CANG01000850.1:0-217 GCF_000309315.1 Sedimentibacter sp. B4 | reverse complement strand
TGCCGGGGTAGCCGCCGGTGTCGATGACCCCGCCGGCGATGCTCGACCCGATGGCGACCCCGATACCGATGCCCGTCCCCATCCAGGACAGGCTCGGTGAGCCGCTCGCGCAGCACCAGGCGCCCGATCAGGGTGTTGCCGTTGATGAAGGTCGGGGCGACGGTCAGTCCGATCAGGACGCCGATCCCGGTAAGGACCAGCACGGAACTGGTCAGGT
>NZ_CANG01000851.1:0-214 GCF_000309315.1 Sedimentibacter sp. B4 | reverse complement strand
ATCCGGTCGGTACAGGGCAAGCAACTCCCCGTCCCCGAAGCAGCGCGGTGGGATCGGCGGGCAGCGCCAGTTCGAGCGCCCGTCCATAGCCGACGTCGCGGGCCTGCGCCTCGGTCACCTCGGCCACGGCGAAGGACCGGCGCGCCACCTCGGCGAGGCCGAGCAGCGGTGGTGCCGCGTCGCCGGCCAGGCCGCCGGCGTCCAGGCCCACCAA
>NZ_CANG01000852.1:0-227 GCF_000309315.1 Sedimentibacter sp. B4 | reverse complement strand
CTGACCGCAGAGAGACCGCAGCGAGCGAGCCCGCCGCCACCGCCTGACGCGCAGCCACCGGCGACGTCTGCGTGATCCCGCCATAGCGGACGAAGCCGAGGAACTCCTCGATGAGCAGACGATCAGCGCCACCGTGGCTGCCTTCGAGACTCGGGATCACGAACTCCTCGTCGGGTTGGGCGTATCCTCCGTGGCGACGATTCCACAGCGCAATTCGGTTGCCCGGC
>NZ_CANG01000853.1:0-210 GCF_000309315.1 Sedimentibacter sp. B4 | reverse complement strand
GTCGATGAAGCGGCCGCCGGGGTTGCCGTTCCACACCCACAGCGAGGTGTAGTTGCCCTGACCGACGTAGATCGCCTTGAGGCGGTAGGTGTCGGGTCGCAGCTTGATCGAGTAGGTGTTGTCGCTAGCCACCTCGACCTGGTTGATGAAGTCACTGCCCTTGAAGGCTGCGATGACGATGTCGGTGCCGGTCGGCCCGTTCACCTTCCC
>NZ_CANG01000854.1:0-345 GCF_000309315.1 Sedimentibacter sp. B4 | reverse complement strand
AGAAGGTCGCCGCCCGCGAGGATCTGCGCTGGCACGACCTTCGCCACACCGGCGCGACTCTCGCCGCTCAGGTCGGCGCCACCACCGCCGAACTCCGGGCACGACTCGGCCAATCCACAACTGTCGCAGCCCAGCTCTACCAACACGCCGCGAAGGACCGAGACCGGCTCATAGCCGAACGCCTCTCACGCCTAGTGGAGAGAAGCGATTGAGTGCCGAGCGTGACACTTCTCTGCTCTATGTGTCTTCTTACCGTGATGGTTGAGACCGTGTCCGCCAAGGCTCGGAGGCGCAGTTGAGGGGAGGCTGGGAACAAAGGCGGGAGGTTGGGGACGAGGCGAGCGA
>NZ_CANG01000855.1:0-233 GCF_000309315.1 Sedimentibacter sp. B4 | reverse complement strand
TGGTCTGGGGACGCGGCTGGGACCCGCTGCTCGCGGCCGACCGCGACGGCGCGCTGTTGAACGTGATGAACTCACCCCGGACGGCGACTACCAGACGTTCAAGGTCGAACGACGGCGCCTACGTTGCGGAAGAACTTCTTCGGTCGTGACCCGCGCACGGCGAAGATGGTGGAGGACTGGTCGGACGACCGGATCTGGAAGCTCACCCGCGGCGGGCACGATTATCACAAGGT
>NZ_CANG01000856.1:0-210 GCF_000309315.1 Sedimentibacter sp. B4 | reverse complement strand
TTGATCGACTCACCGAGGGTGGACAGGTAGCCGAACTGCTTGTTCAGATCCGCGTCGGCGTACATGCTCTCGAGGATCGGAGCCAGCGAACCCTTCTGCAGGAAGGTCTTCTGCTGTGCCTCGGAAGCGATCCACTTGATGAAGTCACCAGCGGTGCCCTTGTTCTTCGCGAAGGCCGAGATGCCGATGTTGTGGCCACCGAGGGTGGAC
>NZ_CANG01000857.1:0-346 GCF_000309315.1 Sedimentibacter sp. B4 | reverse complement strand
TCGCGTACTCGGTGTGCGTCGCACCCCGCTGACCCCCGCGGACCATCCTGACCTGCATGCTCACCACACCCCTCTTCGGGCCCGACGCCGGGCCAGTGGGCGGGAACCAGGTTCACTCCGGCTACTGGCGGATGGCCGGACCTGCATTCCCGCTGTTCCAGAACTCAGATTACTCACACAATTTCCGATTTGTACAATCATCCGGGAGAAATGGTACGAAAGTCATTCTTACGGGTGACCTTCAGGCAGCTGACTAGCTCAAATGTGTCATTCTTGCGGGTGACACACGTACGGGTGACACCCGCCTGGCGGGCCGGATTCCTGCATTTCCCTCCCCGTCTGGATG
>NZ_CANG01000858.1:0-225 GCF_000309315.1 Sedimentibacter sp. B4 | reverse complement strand
GAGGCCAGGACCAGTGCCACAGCAAGCTCGGCCGTGCCGGTCGAGTGAACACCGCGCCCGTTGCACAGGGTGACGTGCTCCGGGATCAGCGGCAGCGCGTGCTCGAAGCCCGCCGACGGCAGTAGCACGTGGCGCAGGTTCGGCAGGTCGTGGAGTCGCTTCCAGCGGTCGGGCTGAACCCAGTAGTGGCCGATCTGAACGACGCCGACCCGGGCGGCAACCGCC
>NZ_CANG01000859.1:0-221 GCF_000309315.1 Sedimentibacter sp. B4 | reverse complement strand
CGACTTCACGGAGCTGACCACCGACGAGGCCGCGGAGCTGTCCGCCTTCACCGCCCAGGCCATGACCGTGCTCCGGGCGGTGTCCCACCCGGCGGGCTTCAACCTGGGCCTGAACCAGGGCGAGGTCGCCGGTGCGGGGATCGCCGCCCCACCTGCACCAGCACGTGGTGCCGCGCTGGATGGGCGACGCCAATTTCCTCCCCGTGGTGGCGCAGACGAAA
>NZ_CANG01000860.1:0-236 GCF_000309315.1 Sedimentibacter sp. B4 | reverse complement strand
GGCCGACGTGGACCCCTCGCGCCGCCGTAGATGTGGGGAGGGGTACTCCCGGGTGAGGATCGATACTCGCAGTGCCATAGCGCGATCGTGTCACAGAACCCTCCCCACCGGGGCGGGAACTGTCGGTTCGCCCGCGCTGACAAGGGCGGGTTCAGATCGCCCTGGGCAATTCTCCGGTTTCCTTGTGAGGGCTCGCCCGACGTCCTAGGTTCTGGGTATGACTAGCGGACCGAACA
>NZ_CANG01000861.1:0-234 GCF_000309315.1 Sedimentibacter sp. B4 | reverse complement strand
TCCCGCAGTGCCGCTGGTGCGGCCCTCTCCTGACTGCGTGGCGGTGCCCAGAGTGCGGGGGAGCCCGGCTGCGAACCCCGGTGGTGGGCGTGGCCCGCACCGCGGAGGAGTTCGGCAAGGCCTTCCCCGGCACCGCGGTGCTGCAGGCCAGCGCCGACAAGCCTCTGTCGACGGTGGGCACCGAGCCGGCGCTGGTCCTGGCCACCCCCGGCGCCGCTCCCGTTGCGGACGGAG
>NZ_CANG01000862.1:0-241 GCF_000309315.1 Sedimentibacter sp. B4 | reverse complement strand
GGCCCTTCCCAGCCGGCGGTCGCGCGAGCGTGCAGGTAGACGGCGTAGATGATCCAGGTGACCAGCGACCAGGTCTCCTTCGGGTCCCAGCCCCAGAACCGGCCCCCAGGCGTACTGCGCCCAGATCGCGCCGGCGGCGATGGTGAACGTCCACAGCGGGAACGCGAAGGCGTGGAACCGGTAGCTGACCCGGTCGAGGGTCTCCGCGGACGGGATCCGCGCCAGGTAGCCGCGGACGTCA
>NZ_CANG01000863.1:0-296 GCF_000309315.1 Sedimentibacter sp. B4 | reverse complement strand
GGAGATGATGGCCGGAGTCGAGGTTCGCGAGCAGACGATGCTCAGCGGTCTCGCCGCCTGGCACCTGCTCGACGGCGCGCTCTACGCCGAGCTACTGGGACTCGCAGGCACCGAGATGATGGACGCCGATGCCTACTACGACGCGATGGTGTCCGCGACGGAACTGCTCCTGCTCGGGCCCGAGGTCATTCGGCCCCCAGAGGCGGTCGACGCCCAGCGCTGACCCGGAACTCACCAGGTCTCGTCGTCGTGGAGACCATCGGTCCAGGCGGCGTGGCGGTCCGCGGAGAAGCGGA
>NZ_CANG01000864.1:0-241 GCF_000309315.1 Sedimentibacter sp. B4 | reverse complement strand
CGCCGTCCGGTGCTTTCATGCTGGCGTGACCGGGCGGGAGGTGGGTGCGGCGGGCAGCCGCCGCGATGCCCGCCGAGCCCGGGGTGTACCGGTTCCGCGACGATCGGGACCGGGTGATCTACGTGGGCCGGGCGACCGACCTGCGGGCCAGGGTCCGCTCCTACGCCGGTGACCTCGCCGACCGTCCCCACCTGCGCCGGATGGTGCCCCAGGTGAGGCGTGTGGAGGGGGTCGTCTGCGA
>NZ_CANG01000865.1:0-290 GCF_000309315.1 Sedimentibacter sp. B4 | reverse complement strand
CGTCCTTGCCCGAGTCGGCCGCCGTGGTGCCCGAGGTCTCGTCAACCCTCCAGTAGAAGGTGGGGTCTAGGTCGTACACCGCTCCCCCGTAGGAGTCGGAGGGCTTGACGGGAATCGTCGACGTGCGACCGGCGGCCACCCAGTGATCGTTCACCGTCGATGCGGAGAGCGCGGAACCGTACACGGCGGCGTTCGCGATATCTCCGGCGAGGTAGTACGACGATCCGGTCGAGGGCCACCCGCCCAGGTTGTCTCCCCCGATTCGCCAGTAGCCGGAGTAGCTCTGGGCG
>NZ_CANG01000866.1:0-204 GCF_000309315.1 Sedimentibacter sp. B4 | reverse complement strand
ACGCCGCGGGCGGTCCAGCTCCTCGGCGAGCTTCGTGGCGGCGTCGAGGATCTCCTCACCCTTGCCGGTGGCCAGCACCTGGACGCGAACGGCGCCAGGGCGCGGGGCCAGGCCAGGCCGCGGTCGTCGCAGGTCGCCTCGGCCACGGCCGCCACCGCACGGGACACGCCCACGCCGTAGGAGCCCATGGTCACCGTGACCAGA
>NZ_CANG01000867.1:0-333 GCF_000309315.1 Sedimentibacter sp. B4 | reverse complement strand
CCACGGAGAACCCGAAAATGGTCGGGCCGCCATACTCGCCGACGACGAGCGGCTGGGCGCACCCGTTCTTCGCCAGTAGGGCCCGAACCGCGGCGAAGTGGCCGGGTATGCGTCGTGGGTCGTCATAGGAGTGCACGTCCACGAGGTCGAACGATGAGCCCGCGGCCGCGAGCACAGTGTCAAAGAACTGCCATGCAGCACTGCCCGCCTCGGAGCTCAGGACCTCGTAGCCCATGCCACCCAGGACAATCTGCCCGGAGGCGGGTACGGCACGCACGCTCTCGGCGAATGTTGTCAGGAGGTCCCCATACTCCACCGCTGTCCCGCTCCAGC
>NZ_CANG01000868.1:0-201 GCF_000309315.1 Sedimentibacter sp. B4 | reverse complement strand
CCGGGTACGCGCCCATCGAGCCCAGCAGGCCGCGGCCGACCTCACGCGCGGCGATGATCGCTTGGCGCACCGCACCGGAATCACCGGTGAAGAAGGAGATGACCTCGTTGGAGTAGCTGGTGCCGTCGGCGGGGCTCGCGTAGCCGATCACATCGATCGTGGACGCCTTCACCGCGGTGTCAGCCAGGACCACGCCGATCG
>NZ_CANG01000869.1:0-395 GCF_000309315.1 Sedimentibacter sp. B4 | reverse complement strand
CGGCGCGGACCACTTCAGCCTTATCGAACCCGGAATCCAGGCTGGTCTGGCCGACCGTCCCGCATACTACGGTCCGTTCGCACTAAGGTCCGCGGCGCTGGGCGATCTCGGCGGCGCCATCGGTGCCGCCCTTCTTGCCAGCAGAACAACTGGTACCGGCGGGGCCTAGCTCAAGCCGGGCCGCGACGTCTCGATCTGTGGCATTGACGAGAGGGTCTATTCCCGCATCCGGTGCGGCCGGTCGCGCCGGTGTGTGTGCGTGGGTGCGCGGGGGCTGGGCGTGGATGGCTCACCTTCTTGCGGGCCACGGATCGCCACGAGGAGGACATGCCTGTTTCTCTGCGCCCGGTACGGGCTGTTCGGCCTGGATGTCTTCGCGCAGGGAGCAGGCCATG
>NZ_CANG01000870.1:0-215 GCF_000309315.1 Sedimentibacter sp. B4 | reverse complement strand
CCCGGGCGACACCCTCGGCGACCGCGACCAGGCGGTAGGCGGACCCGGCCAGAGACGCGACCGAGGCGACCAGCAACGCGATGTGCTCGGCCTCCTCGTCGTCCTCCGGCCCGAAGGCGGCCCTCAGCCCTGCCGTGACCGTGAACGCAGGCCGCTGCCCGGGGAGCGTCCCGGATGTCGCCCATTCGGCCAGTTCGACGAACGTCACGGGGACG
>NZ_CANG01000871.1:0-236 GCF_000309315.1 Sedimentibacter sp. B4 | reverse complement strand
CGTCTGGACCGCGGAGTTCGCGGCCAACGGCTGGCTGCAGGAGCTTCCGAAGGACAAGTTCCCGACCGATGGCATGCTCGCCAGCGCGGTCGACGCGGCGTCCTACTTCGGCAAGCTCTACGCCTACCCGCAGTCCTCGGACGGCGCGCTGCTCTACTACCGCTCCGACCTTCTGGACAAGGCGGGCCTGAAGCCTCCGACCACCTGGGACGAGATGCAGGCCGCCTGCGACAAGG
>NZ_CANG01000872.1:0-224 GCF_000309315.1 Sedimentibacter sp. B4 | reverse complement strand
GAGCCTCGTTCACGAGACGGGAGAACTGCTGGAAGACCGCAACTTCCTCGGTGCACGGCGACATCAGGTCCTCGGCCAGCAGTGCCTTCCCCGCATCGTCCAGGTTCTTGCCCTTCGTGGCCATGATGTGCTCGCGGTACTCCTTGACGGCCCGCTGCGGATCGACCCGGGACATGCTGAGACTCGGCAGCCCGTACCCATCCCCCATCGTGTTCTCCAGGTGC
>NZ_CANG01000873.1:0-459 GCF_000309315.1 Sedimentibacter sp. B4 | reverse complement strand
AGACGATCTGGTCCTGGGCCGCGGCGAGCTTCTTCTCCGCGGCCCCGATCTCCTGGTCGTAGCGGGCCCGCTCGGCGTCCAGCTCGCTGCGGGCCTCGTCGAGCTTCGCCTGGGCCTCCTGCTTGATCTGGGCGAGGCGGAGCGGAGCACGCTCCTCGCCGAGGTTCTGCAGCCGTCCGACCACCCGGCCGACCAGGGAGCGATACTCGGCCGAGTACGAGTCGAGCTCCCGCGCTCCCTGCACGGTGATCAGGGCCTCGGTGTACACCGGGTAGGCGAACTCCGAGTGCGGCACCATCAGGAACAGGTTCACCCGGCCCCCGCCGATGCTCGACTCGCCGTGGTCGAAGGTGAGGTAGACCGGTGAGACCACCGTGCCGACGATCCGGTAGCGGTCGTGGTGCAGCGTGTCCGACACCGGAGCCGTGGTGCCCGAGGTCAGCTCGATCGTGTCCCCGA
>NZ_CANG01000874.1:0-471 GCF_000309315.1 Sedimentibacter sp. B4 | reverse complement strand
TCACCGCCGGACAGGGTGCCCGCGGGCCGGTCCAGCGACAGGTAGCCCAGGCCGATCCGGGTGAAGGCGTCCAGGGTGCCGGTCAGCTTCTCGAGCAGCGGTGCGACGGACGGCTCATCGAGCCCGCGCACCCACTCGGCGAGGTCGCTGATCTGCATCGCGCACGCGTCCGCAATGCTGATCCCGGCGATCTTCGAGCTGCGGGCGGCCTCGCTGAGCCGGGTGCCGCCGCAGTCGGGGCAGGTGGTGAAGGTGATCGCGCGCTGGACGAACGCGCGCACGTGGGCTGCAGGGACTCGACGTCCTTGCTCAGCATGGACTTCTGGATCTTCGGGATCAGGCCCTCGAAGGTGACGTTGATGCCCTCGACCTTGATCCGGGTGGGCTCCTTGTGCAGCAGGTCGTGCAGTTCGCGCTTGCCGTACTTCGCGATCGGCTTGTCCGGATCGAAGTAGCCGCTGGCGCGGTAGA
>NZ_CANG01000875.1:0-322 GCF_000309315.1 Sedimentibacter sp. B4 | reverse complement strand
GGGCAGCACGCTCAGCGCCTGCCCCGCGATCAACCGCACCCTGCGACTCGGCACGCCCTCCCGCCGGTGAGCACCTCCCGCGCGGCCAGCTGATGCTCGGCCTCTGCGTCGATGCTGGTCAGCACGCCGTCGGGGGCCATGCCGGCGAGCAGGGCCAGCGCGGAGACGCCCGTCCCGGTGCCGATCTCGGCCACGGCCCGGGCATTGACCACCTTGGCGAGCAGCGTGAGCGTCGTCGCCACGCCGGTACTGATGCACTCCACGCCGAGGTCGTCCGCGCGTCGACGAGCTGCCTCGGCACCGTCGGACTCCGCGACGAACG
>NZ_CANG01000876.1:0-321 GCF_000309315.1 Sedimentibacter sp. B4 | reverse complement strand
GGGGGGATCCCGGAGCGGGTCCGGTCCAAACCGCGCCGGCGGGGATCGGCCGCGCACTGGTACAGGCGCAGGCAAGAGCCGTGGCAGCGGGGAATGGAGCGCACGCTCGTCCTCCAAGGGTTCCGGCGGCAAGGCGTCGCGGCCGGGCGGCTCCTCAGCTGCGGGTAGTCGCTCCTATGGCAAGTCGTCCGAGGGTGAGCGTTCCGGCCCGCCACGGACGGGCAGCCGCCCCTACGGCAAGTCCGGTGCCGGTGAGCGCTCCGGTTCGAGTCGGAAGGGTCCCGGCGCACAGGGTCGCGTCCGGGCGGCTCCTCTGCGGG
Organism: Sedimentibacter sp. B4; assembly: GCF_000309315.1. NCBI lineage: Bacteria > Bacillati > Bacillota > Tissierellia > Sedimentibacter > Sedimentibacter sp. B4. The sequence continues at coordinate 1 of NZ_CANG01000876.1, read as the reverse complement.
T
>NZ_CANG01000877.1:0-218 GCF_000309315.1 Sedimentibacter sp. B4 | reverse complement strand
TCGACCCCGGCCGGGTGGGCGACATTGGCGTGATCTTCCAGGGGCCCAGCCTGATCCCCGCCCTGGACGTGTCGGAGAACATCGGCTTGCCACTCGTCCTGGAAGGCATCGATGCGTCCGACATCACGGCTCGAGTGGATCACGCGATCGACCAGCTCGGCATCAGCTCAATGGCGCACCAGCTGCCGGAGGAACTCTCCGGCGGCCAGTCCCAGAGA
>NZ_CANG01000878.1:0-381 GCF_000309315.1 Sedimentibacter sp. B4 | reverse complement strand
CAGCCGACGGTTCCTCGGCCGGCCATCCCTGGTTGATGAGGCTGAACTCCGGCGGCTCATGCCGCCGGGGGCGATGGACCAGGCTGCGTCCGTCCGGACCGTTTCGTCCATCGAGGACTCGAAGACCCACCGGCTGCCGCGGTACACCGAGAACGAGGTTGGCCTGATGCTTGCGCACGCCTGTGGAGCTCGCTCCGCCGAGGATTTCAGCTACCTCAGCTTGCACGCCCAACGCCGGGCCATCTGCGAACTGCGGACGCGGTCGGTCTCCTACGCACAGATCGCGAGGGCTACCGGGCTGAGCAACTCCCGCGTTCGACGGGTACACATCGCGGGCGAGTGGACGGCGCGCGCGGTGGCCTGATCGGCGTCGCTTCCCGG
>NZ_CANG01000879.1:0-232 GCF_000309315.1 Sedimentibacter sp. B4 | reverse complement strand
TAGTCGCCACGCGGGTCAGCGGGGCGTTACTGGTTTGTTGACTGCCTGGTCGCGGTCCGCGCTGGGCACGGACCACGCCAAGTTTTCTCTACCGTGGTGCCTGAGTCAAACTCAGGCGCCACCGCGTCCCTTCGCGATGATCTCGTCGGCAACCGACTTCGGGCATTCGCCGTAGGAGTCGAATTCCATCGAGTAGGACGCCTGCCCGGACGTCTTCGACCGGAGGTCGCCG
>NZ_CANG01000880.1:0-211 GCF_000309315.1 Sedimentibacter sp. B4 | reverse complement strand
TCGGCAGCCAGTCCGACTGGAACTCCTCGGTGGGCAACGGCAACGTCGCGGCCTACATCATGGTCGCGATGGCGCTCTACGCGCCGCGATGTCCGCCGCCAGCACCGGGGCGTCCGTGGCGATGGACCGGGCGCTGGGCTGGTCGCGGCAGCTGCGGCTCACGCCGCTGCGTCCCGCTGCCTACGTGGCCACCAAGTCGCTGTGCGCGCTG
>NZ_CANG01000881.1:0-502 GCF_000309315.1 Sedimentibacter sp. B4 | reverse complement strand
GTTGTACGGCGTGTTCTCGGTGAACTTCCCCGGGTCGTCCAGTTCCAGGTCGCCGTACACCTCGTCGGTGGAGATGTGGTGGTACCGCTTCTGGTGCCTGCGCACGGCCTCGAGCAGGGTGTAAGTGCCGACCAGGTTCGTCTGGATGAACGGCGACGGGTCTCGCAGCGAGTTGTCGTTGTGCGACTCGGCGGCGAAGTGGACGACGGTGTCGTGGTCGGCGACCAGCCGGTTAACGAGGTCCGCGTCCGTGATTGACCCCTCGACGAGCGTGAAGCGGGACGGATCCAGCCCGTCCAGCGAGGCGCGATTGCCCGCGTAGGTGAAGGCGTCGAGGACCGTGACCCGGTCCTGTCCGGACTCGAGCGCGAGGCGCACGAAGTTCGTGCCGATGAAGCCGGCTCCGCCGGTGATCAGTAGTCCCCCCATGCGGGGGGATCCTACGCGAGGCCCGTGGGCCCGTGCGAGACTAGCGGCCATGCGCGGGATCATCCTCGCCGGC
>NZ_CANG01000882.1:0-577 GCF_000309315.1 Sedimentibacter sp. B4 | reverse complement strand
GCCGACACGGGCGCCACGCGGACGTCGCCCTGGTCCGGATCGGTGCGGGGACGGGCCGGGTCGAAGGCGCGTCCACCGTCTTCCGGGTCGCGGAGGTCGAGGGCCCGCGGGGCTACGCGGTGGGCGTCGCCTGGCAGCCGACCGCCCGCACGCGGTAGGGCTCGCGGTTCAGCGCGGCGAGCTGGTCTCGGGGACGTACTGCCGCAGCGCGGCGGTGATCCTGTCGACCCGGTCGGGTGCGGCACGTCGCGGTACCGCGATGGCGCTCTCCCCCCAGGGCTTGATGTAGAGCCGGTCCCGGGTCGCGGCGAAGGTGGCGATCGCGTCCCAGCGGAAATCGCAGCGGTAGCCGGGCCGCTGGACGGTGAGTCCGTACGCGGTGCGCCAGACCCGGGTGACCTGGAGGGCCCTGGTCTCGACCTGGACCCGCCGGCGCGCGGTCCCGTCGACAAGTCGTTTCAGGCGGACCGGCTGGATACCGATCCAGACGGCCATCACGACCAGCACCAGCAGGGTGATGCCGGCCAGTTCCGGGACGATCCTGCCGTAGCGCAGGTACGCGTCGATGACCAGGAAG
>NZ_CANG01000883.1:0-202 GCF_000309315.1 Sedimentibacter sp. B4 | reverse complement strand
GGTGAGGTCGGCCTTGACGATGGCGGCCGGGGCGGCGATGTGGGCCAAGGCCTGAACCGAGGCCAGCACGGACAGTTCGCCGTGCACGAACTGGGTGTTGACGTAGCCGAGGGTGACGGCCACCTCGGTGGCGAACATCTGCGCGGCGAGACCGAGCCTGCCCACGTACGCGGTGCCGTCCGACAGGGCGGGGCTGCTCACG
>NZ_CANG01000884.1:0-210 GCF_000309315.1 Sedimentibacter sp. B4 | reverse complement strand
GGCCTTCGTAAGGCCGCGTCGGCTGCCGCGGACTCCCCGGGCAGCGGGAACACCGGCGGGTGCAGGTCACCCGACTGCTCGAACGGGGTGAACGCGAGCAGTTCGGTCAGGTGCGGTTCGAGCGCCCGTCCCACCTCGACCAGGGAGGGCACCGGGCCGTCCAGCTCCTCGGCCAGCGAGGTGACCCCGGCGTCGGAGATGCCGCAGGGC
>NZ_CANG01000885.1:0-231 GCF_000309315.1 Sedimentibacter sp. B4 | reverse complement strand
CGGACGTCGGCTCCTACCGCAGGGCATTCAACGGGACCGAAGCGAAGCTCGTCCTCGTCCCGTTGCTGTCGCTGGCCATCGACGAGCCGAGCGCCTACGCCGAGCCCGCGTCCGTCGGCGAGAACCGGCCCCGCGGAACAGTAAGCTGAGCGGGCTGCCAGCCAGGCAGCACGTCGCAACGACAAGGAGTGAATGGTGGCCAGCCGCCTGGAGAACGTGATCAGCCTGACC
>NZ_CANG01000886.1:0-234 GCF_000309315.1 Sedimentibacter sp. B4 | reverse complement strand
TCGCCGGGGAAGACCAGCAGCTGGGTCTCCACGCCGTTCAGCTTCAGCTCCGTGTAGTACCGCTTAGCCGTGGCGAGCGGACAGCGCAGGTCCTGCTCGGAGTGGATCACCAGCGTGGGCGTACGGACACGGTCGACCTTCAGCAGCGGCGACTGGGCGTCCATCTGCTCGCGCGTGCCGTGGCACGCCTCGACGAAGTACCAACCGATGTCGGAGGCACCCACGAAGGACGCC
>NZ_CANG01000887.1:0-223 GCF_000309315.1 Sedimentibacter sp. B4 | reverse complement strand
GCCGTCGTTGCCGTCGTTGTACGATCCGAGGACGCCTTCGGGCGTCTCGACAAGGATGTCCTGGAAGTTGGTCTTCGCGCTGGCCCAGGAACGCAACTGGTCGTTGAGCAGGTAGTCGTGCTCGGTGTCGGCGAAGGACAGGCCCGAATCGGTCCACAACAACTGGCCGTTGTCCATGCCGGAGGTCCGCACGCTCGCCGTGGAGCCGTCCGGCCGCACGACG
>NZ_CANG01000888.1:0-206 GCF_000309315.1 Sedimentibacter sp. B4 | reverse complement strand
ACACCTACCTGCAGGCGCTCGACTTCGATCTGGTCGGCTACGGCTGCACGACGTGCATCGGCAACTCCGGACCGCTGATCCCTGAGGTCTCCAAGGCCGTCAACGACAACGACCTCGCGGTCACCTCGGTGCTCAGCGGCAACCGGAACTTCGAGGGCCGGATCAACCCCGACGTGAAGATGAACTACTGGCCAGCCCGCCCCTGG
>NZ_CANG01000889.1:0-226 GCF_000309315.1 Sedimentibacter sp. B4 | reverse complement strand
ATCGCTCTCGCGGCGATCCGCGCCGACCTGCCGCGCTGGACCCAGCGGATCAAGGAGCTCGCCATCGAGATGCCGGAGGCGACCGAGTCCCAGATCGGGTGGAAGGTCGTCGAGGAGGTGTCGCTCGACGCGGCCAGGCTCCTGATGCCCGCGTTCGAGAGGTACAACGGCTACAACGGCCGGCTCTCGATGCAGACCGACCCCCGACTCGCCCGCAGCGCGAAGG
>NZ_CANG01000890.1:0-203 GCF_000309315.1 Sedimentibacter sp. B4 | reverse complement strand
AGCGAAGCCGGTACGAGCCGCCGAGGACGTAGATCTCGCGGACGCCGCGCGAGTAGAGCTCCTGCGGCAGCGCGAGGTTGTTCGTGACCACGGTGATGCCGCGCTTCGGGGCCAGGTACTTGGCGAGAGCCAGGGTGGTGGTGCCGCCGTAGATGATCATGCTCTGACCCTCGTCGATCAGGGACGCAGCGACGCGGGCGATC
>NZ_CANG01000891.1:0-541 GCF_000309315.1 Sedimentibacter sp. B4 | reverse complement strand
CCGCCTCGTTGTAGGTGTAGATGTACTTGTCCTGGCCCTTGCGGGGGTTGGGTCAGCTCGAACCGGTGCAGCGGCGGGACGGCGGTGTACACCCGTCCGGCCTCCACCAGCGGGCGCATGTACTTGAAGAACAACGTCGCGAGCAGGGTGCGGATGTGGGCGCCGTCGGAGTCGGCGTCCGCCATGAAGATGATCTTCGAGTAGCGGGCCGCGTCCAGGTCGAAGGTACGACCGGACCCGGCGCCCACCACCTGGATGATCGACGCGCACTCGGCGTTCTTCAGCATGTCGCCGACGGAAGCCTTCTGCACGTTGAGGATCTTGCCGCGGATCGGCAGCAGCGCTGGTACTCCGAGTCGCGGGCGAGCTTGGCCGTGCCGAGCGCGGAGTCACCCTCCACGATGAACAACTCGGTGCGGTCGAGGTCGGTGCTGCGGCAATCGGCCAACTTGGCCGGCAGTGTCGAGGACTCCAGCGCGTTCTTGCGCCGCTGCGCCTCCTTGTGCGCCCGTGCCTGTATGCGGGTGCGGGACGCCGAGAC
>NZ_CANG01000892.1:0-231 GCF_000309315.1 Sedimentibacter sp. B4 | reverse complement strand
GCCCGGCACGAGCAGGTCGGCGTACTCCGGATCGGGTGGGGACGGGCGGATGCGCTGCAGCAGGCTGACGCCGAAAGCCAGCGTCTTGCCGGTGCCGGTGCGCGCCTGGCCGATCATGTCGGTGCCGGCGATCGCGATCGGGATCGCCAGCGACTGGATCGGGAACGGGCTGAGGATGCCCAGCTTCGCGAGGGCTTCGCTGATCTCGGGGATGACACCCAGGTCGGCGAA
>NZ_CANG01000893.1:0-531 GCF_000309315.1 Sedimentibacter sp. B4 | reverse complement strand
CGACGGCGACAACTGCCCGATCGTGCGCGTGGCCGCCTTCCCGGCCATGAACGGCGACGAGAAGTGGAGCGAGTCGATCCTCGAGCTGATGGACGCGGTGGACGAGTACATCCCGCAGCCGGAGCGCGAGACCGACAAGCCGTTCCTGATGCCGATCGAGGACGTGTTCACCATCACCGGCCGTGGCACCGTGGTGACCGGCCGGATCGAGCGCGGCATCGTCAAGACCGGCGAGGTCGTCGACATCATCGGCATCCACGACGCTAAGCAGTCCACCACCATCACCGGTGTGGAGATGTTCCGCAAGATCCTCGACGAGGGTCGCGCGGGCGAGAACGTCGGCCTGCTGCTGCGCGGCACCAAGAAGGACGACGTCGAGCGCGGCATGGTCGTGATCAAGCCGGGTTCGACCACCCCGCACACCGACTTCGAGGGCAACGTCTACGTGCTGACGAAGGAAGAGGGTGGCCGTCACAAGCCGTTCTTCTCCAACTACAGCCCGCAGTTCTACTTCCGCACGACCGACGTGAC
>NZ_CANG01000894.1:0-369 GCF_000309315.1 Sedimentibacter sp. B4 | reverse complement strand
AACATCGTCAAGACCAAGCTCGCCACCGGCGACATGGCCGAGGTCTTCGGCTACAACTCCGGCTCACTGCTGGCGGCGCTCGATCCGGCCAAGAACCTGGTGCCCATGACCGACGCTGCGCTGGCCAACGTCCAGGACGCCTTCAAGTCCTCGGTGACCTCTGACGGCAAGGTCTACGGGGTTCCCGTCGGTGGCGCCACCGGTGGCGGCATCCTCTACAACAAGAAGGTGTTCGCCCAGCTGGGGCTCTCCGTGCCGAAGACGTGGGCCGAGTTCATGGCGAACAACGCCAAGATCAAGGCAGCCGGCATCGATCCGGTCATCCAGACCTACGGCGACACCTGGACCTCCCAGTTGTTCGTGCTGGCC
>NZ_CANG01000895.1:0-421 GCF_000309315.1 Sedimentibacter sp. B4 | reverse complement strand
ACTGGTGGGATTCGACCTACTTGATGATGTGGGGGCGTCCAACGTGCCGGTCACCCGCACGCCGGATGCCCACTGGATGGCCGAGGTGCGCTACCGCGGCACCAAGGTGGTCACGGTCGCCCCTGACTATGCCGACAACGTCAAGTTCGCCGATGAGTGGCTGCCGGCCCAGGCCGGCACCGACGGCGCTCTGGCGATGGCGATGGGCCATGTGGTGCTGAAGGAGAACTTCGTCGACCGGCAGGTGCCGTACTTCACTTCCTACGTGAAGCAGTACACCGACCTGTCCATGCTGGTCACCCTCGTCGACCACCCCGACGGCCACGGGCTGACCGCCGCCAAGTTCCTTACCGCCGCCAACCTTGGCCAGGCGGTTCCGGATGCCGACTTCAAGACGGTGCTGTGGGACACCGTCACCGGC
>NZ_CANG01000896.1:0-298 GCF_000309315.1 Sedimentibacter sp. B4 | reverse complement strand
TCTTCGCCAAGGCGCTCGCCGCGGCGGACTCGAGGTGGTACGGGCCTGCGGGATCCGGCGGGCCGTAGCCGGCGCTGATCCGGTGCTTTTTCGAGACCACGATGATCCCGTCCACCTCGTACGGTGTGGCGAGTTGCTTGCCCGTGCGGGTGTCCTTCGGCGGTGTCGTCGCGGTCGGCTTCGCGCTCGGCGTCGGGGTAGGCGTGGGCGTCGCGGACACCGATGGCGTCACGGACACCGTGGGTGTGGACGTGGCTGCCGGGGTGGTGGACGCAACCCGCGCCGACGCCCCGGGCTC
>NZ_CANG01000897.1:0-421 GCF_000309315.1 Sedimentibacter sp. B4 | reverse complement strand
CGTAGACGTGGTCGATGAAGCCGTATTCGAGCGCTTCCTCCGCGGTGAACCAGCGATCGCGGTCGGAGTCCTTCTCGATCTGCTCGACGGTCTGCCCGGTGTGCTCGGCGATCAGGCCCGACATGGTCTTCTTGATGTGCAGCGACTGCTCGGCCTGGATCCGGATGTCGGAGGCGGTGCCGCCGAGGCCGCCGGACGGCTGGTGCATCATGATCCGGCTGTGCGGCAGCGCGAACCGCTTGCCCTTGGCGCCCGAGGAGAGCAGGAACTGTCCCATCGAGGCGGCCAGACCCATCGCGACGGTCGCGACGTCGTTGGAGATCCACTGCATGGTGTCGTAGATCGCCATGCCGGAGTCGACCGAACCGCCGGGAGAGTTGATGTAGAGGTAGATGTCCTTGGTCGGGTCTTCCGCATTGAG
>NZ_CANG01000898.1:0-228 GCF_000309315.1 Sedimentibacter sp. B4 | reverse complement strand
TCGGCCTGGCCGAAAAGGGGACGGTTCTCCTTATCGGCCACCCCACCCCGTCGAACCGAGCCCCGCGTCCGCTGGCCTGACTCTCCCGACCGAGGACGCATGGCGACGCTTCACCGTCGACGCGCTCAGGCCGGTGACCCGGGCGATCTGGTCGTAGGAAACCGAGCGCGTCCGCAACTCGCTGATCGCGGTCCGCTGTCGGATCGGGTCGAGCAACCGGAACTCCCG
>NZ_CANG01000899.1:0-215 GCF_000309315.1 Sedimentibacter sp. B4 | reverse complement strand
AAACCCGGTCTGGACAGGCGCCCACGACAACGGGGAACGCCCTAGAGTGCTGCCCGGTCGGTCAACGGTGCCCGGCCACCTGGACAGGATGCGAAGGAGCGCTGAGTTGCCCGAGAACGTCGAGCCGATGGACGAGCTGAACCAACCGGACCCGATGCAGACGAAGGTGGTGCTGGACGAGTCCCAGATGCCCACGCACTGGTACAACCTCGTCG
>NZ_CANG01000900.1:0-217 GCF_000309315.1 Sedimentibacter sp. B4 | reverse complement strand
TAGGCGGGCTGGTGCGCCGCCGCGGCGGACGACTTGCTGCGGTCGCCCTGGGTATCGCGCTCGCTGTCGGGCTGATCGGCGCGCTCGGCGCCTTCCTGGCGGCTTCGAAGGCCACCATGACCCAGCGCGCGGTCCAGGCTGTCGCCGTTGACTGGCAGGTACAGGTCCAGCCCGGCGCCGATACCGCCGATGTCCTGGCGGCCATCGGCAAGGACCC
>NZ_CANG01000901.1:0-267 GCF_000309315.1 Sedimentibacter sp. B4 | reverse complement strand
CCGCCCGCACGCACGTCGAAGCCGAAGTTCCGGATCGACGCGGCGAACCTGCTGATCAGCGACGTGCCGGAGCCCCGCGACTCGCTGAAGCTGCGCGAGTTCGCCACCGCCCGGCTGGGCAAGGACGTCTTCGACCTGCACCACGTGGGCTACGCGCTCCCGGACGGCCGCGCGCTCGTGGACCACCTGGACTGGTCGATCGGCCCCGGCGACCGGATCGGCATCGTCGGGGTGAACGGATCCGGCAAGACCACGCTGCTGCGGCTG
>NZ_CANG01000902.1:0-66619 GCF_000309315.1 Sedimentibacter sp. B4 | reverse complement strand
AACGTTGAAAGTTACTTTTTCATCAAACAAAAAACATCCGTTGATTTTTCAACGGATGTTTTCATTTAATTCTTAATTCTTAACTCTTAATTCTTAATTGCTTATACGATTTTTGTTGTAAAGTCTTCGATGTTCCATACATCTGTCACAAAGCTTTCATAGAAATAAGGCTCATGGCTTACAAGTAGAATTGTTCCCTTGAATTCCCTCAGTGCCTTTTCCAGCTCATCCTTAGCTTCAGGGTCAAGATGGTTTGTAGGCTCATCCAGAATTAAAAAGTTAAGTTCCTTCAGAAGTATTTTGCACAGCCTTACCTTGGCATTTTCTCCGCCGGACAAAACCTTCATCATGCTTGTAATATTTTCTGTAGTTAGTCCGCATCTGGCCAGCTCAAGCCTTACCTCATGATTTGTAAGCGAAGGATATTCTCCCCACACCTCATCAAGAGCAGTCTTTGTGTTGTTTCTTGAATCTTCCTGCTCAAAGTAACCATAAGCAACATTCTCCCCGAATGTAACGGAACCGCTGATGGGAGGTATTATTCCCAGCATAGTCTTAAGCAGTGTAGATTTTCCAAGGCCGTTTACCCCTACCAGGGCTATTTTTTTGTTTCTTTCAACCTGGAAGTTAAGAGGTTTTGTAAGAGGATGGTCATAACCTATTACAAGATCTTTGGCATCTATGAGGAAACGGCTTGGAGCTTTTGTTTCCTTGAACTTGAATGATGGTTTCGGCTTGTCTCTCGGACGCTCCAGTATATCCATTTTTTCAAGCTGCTTCATACGGCTGTTTGCCATTCCTCTTGTAGCAACACGTGCTTTGTTTCTGGCTATGAAATCTTCCAGCTTTCCTATTTCCTTTTGCTGCTTTTCATATTCTCTTTCTTCCTTGGCTTTGTTCAATTCATAAATTCTTGTAAATTCCTCATAGTTTCCAACATACCTTGTTAGGGCACAGTTCTCAACGTGGTAAATTATGTTGCACACATTGTTTATGAAAGGAATGTCGTGTGATATAAGGATAAATGCATTTTCATAATTCTGCAGGTAATTTGTAAGCCACTGTATGTGGTTTTCATCCAGGTAGTTTGTAGGCTCATCCAGCAAAAGTATTGTTGGGTTTTGAAGCAATAGCTTTGTCAACAGAACCTTGGTTCTCTGTCCTCCGCTAAGTTCATCAACAAACTTGTCAAGGCCTATGTCCCCAAGTCCTAAACCGTTGGCTACTTCTTCAATTTTTGAATCTATAATGTAAAATCCGCTGCTGTCAAGAATAGTCTGTATATCCGCTGCATCTTCCATCATCTTGTTCACTTCATCATCATCGGCTGTTGCCATGTTTTCATACAATGATAATAGCTCCTGTTCCATTTTGAACAAGTCATCAAATGCGAGCCTTAAATTTTGTCTGATTGTTGTACCTGCCTTCAGGGCTGAGTGCTGGTCAAGGTAGCCAACTGTCACTCTTTTTGACCATTCAACAGTTCCTTCATCAGGCATGAGTTTTCCAGTTATAATATTTAAAAATGTAGACTTACCTTCGCCGTTAGCTCCAATGAGAGCAACATGCTCGCCTTTTAGAAGTCTGAATGACACATTTTCCAATATTGCGCGGGCTCCGAAGCCATGGGTTACATTTCTTACGTCTAATACGCTCATACTATCTCCTTTTTCAATTACTTCCCATATAATAATAAAATTTGACGCTGTTGTAAACATATTTTTCATAAATATGTGGTTTTTAAATACAATTTTTTTACTATTCATTGATTTAATCACCACGTTTTGATATAATTAGCTAATAAGTAATTTATTAGGAGGAATCAATATAAATGAACGTAAAATTAAGGCCTGCCTGGGTCGAAATTAACAGAGAAAAAGCTATTCATAACTTTCTGGAAGTGAGAAGAGCTGTTGGTCCCAACGTAAAAGTATGCGCTGTTGTTAAAGCTGACTGCTACGGTTTGGGTGCAATTGAAATGTCAAAAATGTATCTTGAAAACGGCGCAGACATGTTTGCTGTTGCTGTAATAGGAGAAGCTTTTGAACTTCGCCAGGAAATTAAGGGTAAAGATATTTTGGTTCTTGGATATACAAATGAGGAATTCTACGAAGATGCTATAAACGAAGACATCACTCTTACAATTTACAATTACGAACATGCTGTTAAATTGAACAAGACAGCTGAAAAATTGAACAAGACAGCAAAAATTCACATTAAGGTAGAAACAGGAATGAACAGGCTTGGTTTCCTCCCAACTGAAGAAAATGCCGACAAAGTTGCTGAAATTTCAAAACTTAAAAATATAAAAATAATAGGAGCTTTTTCACATCAGGCTAAGGCCGATGAAAAAGACAAAACTACTGCACACATGCAGGCAGGAAGATTCATTGATTTCATTAAGATGCTAGAAGAAAGAAACATTGAAATACCTGTAAAACACATTGCAAACAGCGCAACAATCATTGAGATGCCTGAGTATTACTTCGACATGGTGCGACCGGGCATAATACTTTACGGATTTTATCCTTCTGATGAAGTAAGCAAGGAAGAATACAAATTCGAAATTTGTGCAACATTAAAAGCAAGAGTTGCCAATGTAAAAACATTGGAAGCAGGTGAAGGAATAGGCTACGGACATCTGTTCAAAACTGAAAAACCAACAGTTGTTGGAACTATTCCATTAGGATATGCAGATGGATACTCAAGACTATTGTCTAACAAGGGCTATGTTGTAATCAAAGGAGTTAAGTGCAGAATCCTGGGCAAGGTATGCATGGATCAGTTCATGGTTGACTTATCAGAAGTTGAAAATCCGGAGATAGACGATGTAGCAATTGTGTACGGAGATGGAACTGACGGTGCAATGACAGCTGAAGATGTGGCAAACATGAGAGGTACCATTTCATATGAAGTTTTGACAAACCTGGGAAAAAGACTCCCAAGAATATACATTTAGGAGGAATTCATGAATTTTGATTTAGTTGAAAAATACGACATTGATCTTTACAATGCAATGATGGAAGAAAAAGAAAGACAAAACATAAACATTGAGCTTATTGCTTCAGAGAACTTTGTTTCAGAAGCAGTGCTGCAGGCAATGGGAAGCCATCTTACAAACAAGTATGCTGAAGGATATCCCGGAAAAAGATATTACGGAGGATGCGAATTTGTAGATAAGGTTGAAAATCTGGCAAGAGACAGAGCAAAGAAAATATTCGGTGCAGATCATGCCAACGTACAGCCTCATTCAGGATCCAATGCAAACTTCGGAGTTTATTTTTCAGTTTTAAAACCTGGAGATAAAATCCTGGGAATGGATTTGTCACACGGAGGACATCTTACACACGGCAGCCCTGTAAACATGTCAGGCTCATACTTCAACGTTGTTTTTTACGGTGTCAACAAAGAAACTGAAACCATAGACTACGATCAGGTCAGAGAAATTGCAAAACGTGAACAGCCTAAAATGATAGTTGCAGGTGCCAGCGCATACTCAAGATTCATAGACTTCAAGGCATTCAGAGAAATTGCTGATGAAGTGGGAGCATACTTCATGGTTGACATGGCTCACATTGCAGGACTTGTTGCTGCAGGTCTTCATCCAAATCCAGTTGAATATGCGGATTTTGTAACAACTACTACTCACAAGACACTGAGAGGCCCAAGAGGCGGCATGATTTTGTGCAAGAGTGAATTTGCCCAGAAGATTGACAAGGCAATTTTCCCTGGAATACAAGGCGGCCCACTGATGCATGTTATTGCAGCCAAGGCTGTTTGCTTCAAGGAAGCAATGGAACAAGACTTCAATGTATACCAGCAGCAGATTGTCAACAATGCCAAGGCATTGTCCACTGAATTGATGAACAAAGGATTCAGAATCGTGTCCGGCGGAACAGACAACCACCTTATGCTTCTTGATCTGCAGAACAAAGGCCTCACTGGCAAGGAAGCAGAAAAGATGCTTGATGAAGTTCATATAACAACAAATAAAAACACAATTCCATTTGATCCTCAAAGCCCGTTTGTAACAAGCGGATTGAGAATAGGAACCCCAGCAGTTACAACAAAGGGAATGAAAGAGACTGAAATGGCTGAGCTTGCAGATATTATCGATTGCTCACTCTCCAAAAAACAGACTGAAGAAGAATTAAGGAAGAGAGTTTTAGGTTTAACATCAAAATTTAAATAAGTATGACATACAGAGGACATGCCGGCATATAATATACAAGGTATGTCCTCTTTTTACAGGTATTTCTGGAAAACGTAAACCCTCAGAGTTTGCAACAGCTTAAAAATTACATTTCACAAGTTTAAATAGCATGTACAATATGTGTGCATTGTACGTAATTCAAAGAAAGTTGTGTCTGTAATGCGGAAAATTTGCTTGCAAAAAGGCGACACCGGTGTTATAATCATAGAAATTTAATAAATAGCGAGGAGAAGAGTTATGAAAAGATTATTATCTTTATTTTTGTGCCTGATTATGGTAATTTCACTGTTCACAGGATGTACTAAAAAAGAAGAAACTTCCGGTGATGCTGCTGGCAGTTCTGACGTTATAAAAATCGGTGTGTTCGAACCTCTTACAGGTGAAAACGGCGGCGGTGGACTTCAGGAACTGGACGGCATCAAGTATGCAAACAAAATGTATCCAGAAGTTTTAGGAAAGAAAATTGAATTAGTAATAGTTGACAACAAGAGCGACAAGGGTGAAGCAACAACTGCTGTAACCAGACTAATTGAAAAAGATAATGTAGTAGCAATAATAGGTTCATATGGTTCAGGTGTTTCAATTGCAGCAGGAGACATCATAAAGAATGCAAAGATTCCAGCTATGGGTGCTTCTTGTACAAATCCTATGGTTACTCAGGGAAATGAATTTTATTTCCGCGCATGCTTCCTTGATCCATTCCAGGGAAGAGTAATGGCTAACTATGCATTGCAACAGGGAGCTAAGACTGCAGCTGTAATCATGCAAAACGGGGATGACTACTCAGTAGGTCTTGGAAACTTCTTTATTGATGCTTTCAAGGAATTGACAGGAGATGAAAAGAGCATAGTTGACGTTTCTGAATTCCAGGTTAACGACACAGACTTCAATGCAATACTTACAAACATTAAAGCTAAAAACCCTGATGTTATATTTGCTCCAAGTTCTGCAACAACAGCTCCTCTTATTATTAAACAAGCAAGAGCGCTTGGAATTGAATGCCCTATTATGGGCGGCGACACTTGGGAAAACCCTGCAGTTATAGATGTTGCCGGTGATGATGCTGAAGGCATTGTTTTGTCTACATTCTTTGATGAAAACGACCCAGCTACTGAAGAAGCTAAAACATTTGTTACAGGCTACAAAGCTGAACTTGCAGGCAAAGAACCTATAATCCCTGCTGTTGCAGCATTGGGCTATGATGCTTACCTTTTAGTAAGAGATGCCATTGAACGCGCAGGATCAACTGATGGTGTTGCTATTCGTGATGCTATAGCAGCAACAAAAGATTTTGAAGGCGTTACAGGTGTTATCAACTTCACAGAAGAAGGCGATGCAGATAAAAATATAGCTGTTATCAAGACTGTTAAAGACGGTCAGTTTGTATACATTGACACAGTTGAAGTAAAATAATTTTTATTGATCTTGTAAGGGCGAACCTATCGTTCGCCCTTTTGCAATTATTCAACTAGTAATTGGAGGAATAAATATGACTTTTGAAATATTTATGCAACAGCTAGCCAATGGTATATCAATAGGTAGTCTTTATGCCCTGTTAGCCATTGGTTATACAATGGTTTATGGAATTTTAAGGCTCATAAATTTTGCTCACGGCGATATATTCATGATGTCAGCATACTTTATGGTTTTCGGAATGGTCACATTCGGACTTCCCTGGTATGTTTCTGCTGCAATAGTAATAGTGGCTGCAGTTGCACTGGGTGTCCTCATTGAAAAGGCAGCTTACAAATCTCTCAGGGATGCCCCACGTATGTCCATAATGATTTCTGCCATAGGCGTATCTTTTTTATTGGAGAATCTGGCCACTTATTTGTTTACAGGGGTTCCGAAAGGATTCCCGGACATAGATATTTTGACCCGAGCAATAAGCTTCGGCAATGTATCCTTGTCTGTGGCAACATTGGTAACTCCCGTTGTTACAATCATTTTGCTGTTTGTTGTGCTTTTCATAACAAACAAAACAAAAATAGGAATGGCCATGAGAGCAGTTTCCAAGGATTTTGAAACTGCAAGACTCATGGGAATTAACATCAACAGAGTAATTTCAACAACATTTGTAATAGGTTCAGCCCTTGCGGCTGTAGGAGCAATACTATGGGGTTCTAAATACCCTTCAGTAATCCCACTCATGGGTGTTATGCCTGGACTTAAGTGCTTCATAGCTGCTGTTTTAGGCGGTATTGGCAATACTACGGGAGCTGTACTGGGCGGATTTATTTTGGGAATGTCTGAAATAATGCTTGTTTCATTTTTACCGTCTTTGACTGGTTACAGAGATGCAATTGCATTCATAATATTAATAATAGTATTGATAGTTAAGCCAACTGGACTTCTTGGAGAGAAGGTGACTGATAAGGTATGATTAAAATAGAGAAAAAAGAAAACAATTTATTGAAAAATGCTGTGCTCATATTAATTTTTGCAACTATTATCGTCCTATTGGACTTGGATATTATCGGAGACAACTATGTAAGGCGTGTTTTGAATCTTGCAGCTATTTATGCCATAGTGAGCGTTTCAATGAACCTTGTAAACGGCTTTACCGGATTGTTCTCATTGGGACAGGCAGGTTTCATGGCCATAGGCGCTTACACGGTTGCAGTATTCACAGTGCCTGTGGAAGCACGTAAGGCCATATTTTACATTGTTCCTCAGAGTCCCTTGGTAGCAAATATAGAACTTCCGTTTTTTGTAGCTCTTATCCTTGGAGGACTGTTGGCAGCACTGGTTGCCATACTCATAGGAATGCCTGTTCTTCGTTTGAAAAGCGACTACCTGGCAATTGCAACACTGGGATTTTCTGAAATCATCCGTATTGTGTTTACAAACACAAAGACAATAACAAACGGTGCCCTTGGCATCAAGAGTATACCTCAAATGCCTACCATGTGGGTATTCTTCGGAGCAATGATAATATCTGTAATATTAATTGTTCTATTGATTAATTCAAGCTATGGAAGAGCATTTAAGGCAATTAGGGAAGATGACATTGCTGCTGAAGCCATGGGAATCAACCTTTTCAAACACAAAGTATTATCATTTGCAATTGGAGCATTCTTTGCAGGAATAGGGGGAGGCCTCCTTGCATCACTGCTTGGAACCGTTGACCCTAAACAATTTTATTTCACAATGACATACAACTTCCTACTCATTATAGTGCTTGGAGGAATGGGAAGTATATCAGGGACTGTAATTGCATCATTTGTAGTAACCGTTGGACTTGAAGTTCTTCGTTTCTTCGATGACAGCCTCGTATTGTTCGGATATGAAGTACCCATATTCAGAGCAGGCTTCAGAATGGTTATATTTTCTATATTATTGATGATATTGGTTCTGTTCTTCAGAAACGGTTTAATGGGCCAGAAAGAACTTTCCTGGAAGATGGTCGGTGACTTCTTCAAAGGAAAAAAATCTCTCAAGAAGAACCGTAAAGGAGGTGCTGCATAATGAGCGTTTTAAAAGTTGACAGCGTTGTAATGCAGTTTGGTGGTGTTGTTGCAGTAAACAACCTCAACATAGAAGTTGAAAAAGGCCACATTCAGGCACTCATAGGTCCTAACGGCGCAGGAAAGACAACTGCATTCAATGTTATAACAGGCGTCTACACGCCAACTAAAGGCAATGTGTATTTAAACGATGAAAAAATTACCGGCCTCACACCGGACAAAATAGCAATGAAGGGCATTGCAAGAACATTCCAGAACATCCGTCTTTTCAAAAATCTGACGGTTCTTGACAACATACTGATTGCAAACCATCTTCATGTAAAAAGCAATTTTATTTCCAGTACATTGCGCTTGCCATGGTCAAAGGCCGAAGAAAAACACATGAGAGAAAAATCTGAAATGCTGTTGAACAAGCTGGGTCTTTTGCACCTTAAAAATGAAATTGCTCATTCTCTACCTTATGGAGAGCAAAGAAAGCTTGAAATAGCCAGGGCTCTTGCAACAGATGCAAAGCTTCTATTGCTGGATGAACCAGCTGCAGGCATGAACCCTCATGAAACAATGGCACTCAGTAACTTCATCCACACTATAAGGGATGAGTTTGAACTCACGATTTTCATGATCGAACATCATATGGACCTTGTAATGGAAATATCAGACAAAATATATGTGCTTGACTTCGGACAGCTTATAGCAGAAGGCACTGCAGATGAAGTCAAGAACAATCCAAGAGTAATAGAAGCATATCTGGGGGTGGAAGAAGATGCTGAAAATTAATGATCTGCAGGTAAATTACGGCGGAATATCCGCAGTAAAAGGCATTAACATCCATGTTCCTGAAAAATCTATTGTTACTCTCATAGGCGCAAACGGAGCTGGAAAGAGCACCACACTAAGAGCAATAGCCGGACTTGTTAAAGCAAAAAGCGGAGAAATAACATTCCAGGGTGAAAACATACTGGGCATGGACACAATAGACATAGTTGCAAAAGGAATCACACTTGTTCCTGAAGGAAGAAGGGTTTTTGCAAACCTAACTGTTCTTGAAAACCTAAAAATCGGTGCTTATCTTCAAAAAGACGGAATCGAAGAACAAATCCTTAAAGTTTATGATTTGTTTCCAAGGCTGAAAGAAAGGTCATGGCAGCTTGCAGGAACACTTTCAGGAGGAGAACAACAGATGTTGGCTGTAGGAAGAGCATTGATGGCAAAGCCTAAGCTCATAATGATGGATGAACCTTCACTGGGGCTGGCACCACTTATAGTTAACGGAATATTTGACATCATAAAAGAAATCAACAAACTTGGTACCACTATACTTCTCATAGAGCAAAATGCCAACAAGGCTCTAAAGGTTGCTGATTATGGTTATGTACTTGAAACAGGAAACATAACAATGGAAGGAAAAGGTCTTGACTTGCTCCAGGACGAGAGAGTCAAAGAAGCATATCTGGGAACTTCAAAAGCAAAATAAATAAGACAAAACCACTGAAAACTATATATTAATTCATTGTCATTCTGAGAGCTCGCTCGAAGAATCTCATGTTTGCAACAAAGATGAGATTCTTCACTGACGTTCAGAATGACAAGACCAGGTAACTTGTTGTATTCATAATAAAAAACGGAGATATATGGATATCTTCCGTTTTTGCTACATGAACAATTGTATCAGTACCCCTGCAATTACGCTTGAAACGTATATGTACAGAAGAATTTTGAAATTTTCCTTCATATTTTCATTGACTCTGAACAAAACAACAAGCCCTATTCCTGCTCCTGTTGACAGCCCTGCTATTACTGAGCCGAAGCTCAGGCTGCCCTCAACGAAGAGCTGTGTAAGTATAACTGAAGCTGCACAATTGGGTATAAAACCTATTAATGCTGCCAGTGCTGGCTGTAACATGCTGTTGGTTAAAAGAAACTTGGATAGATTTTCTTCTCCAATTAATGCAATAATAATGTTCAACACCAAAGTTGTCAAAGTCATGAATATGAATATGTTGAATGTATGCTTTGCTGCCGGTATTAAAATGCCCTGTTTTTCACATCCGCAGTGCTCATGTGAACACATGTGGTGGAGGGCCTCTGATGTTTCATTATTTTTGTTTTTTGCTTCCTTTGGAGAATCTATCTAAAATGAAATCTGCAAACAGTCCTGCTGCCAAAGCAACAAAAATTTTTACAGATATTAGTTTCAAAAGTATTCCTGCGTTATTGGGATTGGCCAACATAACAGGTATTGCTTCGTCAGAAGTTGAAATAAATACTGCTATTAATGTTCCTGTTGTAATGATCTTTCCTGCAAATAAGTTTGATGCTGCTACTGAAAACCCGCACTGAGGCACCGTTCCCAGCAATGCTCCGCCAAAAACCCCGAACTTTCTAAGTCCTTTTACGAGCTTTTCCGAAGATTTGTGTTCTATATATTCGATTGCCAAATATGCTGCAAATAAAAAGGGTAATATTTTCAAAGAATCTACAATAGTATCCTCAAGAATTTCCCACATGTTGCCTCCTGTTAGAAATATTTGTAAATTTATTATACTTTTTTATTTCTATGTTTGTCAACATATTAAAAAGTTGCTCCGCAACTCCGCTAGGGGGACCTATGTCCCCCTTCGGCGTAAAAACGCATACGCGTTTTTACGGAGCACCCCCCTTGACGGCAAGGACGTCCCGTCCTTTGCAATCCTCGTTTTTAATATGGTAGGAAAGTTCACTTTCCTACCATATTAAAAAGCCGTATAAACGGCTTTTAGATATGTGTAAATATTTAAATGGTCTTAATTAGTTTACAGCTTCTTTCAAAGATTTTCCTGCTTTGAATACTGGAGCTTTTGATGCTGGTATATCTATTGTTTCGCCAGGATTTCTAGGATTTCTTCCTTGTCTTTCTTTTCTGTCTCTAACTTCAAAAGTTCCAAACCCTACTAATTGAACTTTGCCGCCTGCTACTAGTTCGTCTTTTATTGTTTCCATGAAACCATTTAATGCTTTTTCTGCATCTTTCTTAGTAAATCCAGTTTTTTCTGCAACGCTAGCAATTAAATCAGCTTTATTCATAAAAAACCCTCCTTAATAAAAATGTAGTTTGTTTTTTTTATCTAAATTCCTATTGGAACTTTGATTTTTCCCACAGCTCATCCATTTCTGTCAGAGTCATATGCTTTAAGTCTTTGGTTGAATTATTCTCAATATATTCAAATCTGTCGATAAATTTGTTAATTGTCCTGTTCAATGCAACGTCAGGATTAATTTTCAAAAATCTTGCCATATTGACCAATGCAAACAACAAATCCCCAAATTCTGCTTCCATTTTGTCCGCGTCATTGTTGTCGTATTCTTCAGTAAATTCCAAAAGTTCTTCCTTAATCTTAAGAATGGCTCCTTCTACATCAGGCCAGTCAAAGCCAACTTCTGCAGCACGCTTTTGTATTTTGTAGCTCCTGCTCAAAGGTGACAATGCCTTTGGTACATTCTTTAGATTGTCGGTATAAGTATTAAGATTTTTTTCTTTCTGCTTAGAAGACTCCCAGCTTTCAAGCGCCTCATCAGCGTTGTTGGCTTTTACATCTCCGAAAACGTGCGGATGTCTTGAATACATTTTTTTGCAAACATTTGTAAGGACATCGTTTATGTTAAAATATCCTTCCTCGCTGCCAAGTTCCGCGTGGAAAACCACTTGGAAAAGCAAATCACCGAGTTCCTCCACAAGGTTATCAATGTCATCGTTGTCAATTGCATCAACAACTTCATATGCTTCTTCTATAACGTGCTGCCTGATGGAATTATGTGTCTGTTTCTTATCCCACGGGCATCCGTCAGGTCCTCTTAAGACTTTGACAATCCTTAACAGATTATTTACATTATACACTGTATTTTTTGAAATTTCAATAGGCAGAATGCAAATATATGTTGAAAATCCGTATTTTTTTTCTTGATCCAGCAAAAATAGTGGTATTTTTTTAACATTTTCTTCCAAAACGTCGATTATGAGCACCTCAGAAGTGTCAGGATACAATTCCATAAGTTTCAATTTAAGCCCTGAAGCAATATCCTCGTCATATACCTGAGTCACAATGTTAAAGGAATTTATGTCAAAAGAGAACTCGTCTGCTTCCAGACAATCCAGAACAGCTATGCTCTTATAGTCCGTATGGCCGGATAACTTAATGCATTTGTCAAGAAAACTCATTCCATCAATTATTATTATATTTATTTCGTCTTTATATTCATCAATTAATTTTTTTGTCACTATATCGCCATAATATGGGCTACCTGCAGTGCAGTAGTTTATCATGCCGTGCTCTTTCGCAAGTTCTGCAACGGTATGTGTTATTTTTTCATAAACCGCATCAAAGGATTCATATTTTTCAAAATAGTCATCAAAACTCTTTATATTGATTTCTTTTCTTAGCTCTCCAACAATGGGGTGTCTGTCTGTTCGGGCAAAAGTGGGAATATTTTCCCTAAGCGCATTGTATGCCTTAACAGTGAGATCTTCAACTGTCCCTGCTCCCAATCCTATTATTTGAACTGTATTCATTTTATTTCCTCACAAATCTCCTTAGTTTTTCCCCTTTTGGTATTAACTCCAAATCTTCTTTTGTTATTGCTCCTGTAAGGAATAAGAACACAACATAGACAACTACTGCTGCTCCTATTGATCCTAACGTAGCTAGATTCTGGCTTCCTAAAACTGACCTTAAAATTCTGAAAGATATGCTAACTGCTGCTGCCATAGCTGCTGCTGAAAGAAGAGGCCTTGCTGAAACTTTTATTAAACTTATCTTTATTTTTGTGCTTCTGTTTATGTCCCACCAGTTTAAGAGTGCTACAACCAGGTATGATATGGTTGTGCTTATGGCAGCTCCTCTTATGTTAATTGACGGCATTCCTATTAGTATGTAAGAAAAAACAACTTTTACAACCAATCCCACAGCCAGGTTCTTCACAGGATGGAACTGTTTGTTCACAGACTGCAAAATTGCTGTAAACGACTGAACCAATGTGAGGAATATTACGCTTATTGCCATTATTTCAAGAAGAGCACCTGAGCTTGCATGCTTTGCAGGTCCTATTGATGGATACAACAGTGCTATTATTGGCTCTGCAAGCATGAAAAGGCCAATGCCGCAAGGAAGCCCTATGATCATGGATATTTTAACGCCTGCATTTGCAGTGTCATTCAGTTTCTCATACTGTTTTCTTGTGAATGTTTCTGTTATAACTGGCACAAGGCTCATTGCAACTGCAGTTGAGAAAACCTGCGGAAAGTTGATGAGCGTCTGTGCTGTCCCGCTCAGTTCGCCGTACATGTCAACAATTTCTAAGCTTGTGTACCCGATTGCACCAAGTCTGTTTGATACTATGTATGAATCTATCATTCCCATGAGAGGAGCAATGGATGCACCTATGGTAATTGGAACTGCTATGTACAAAAGACCCTTTACCACATTCCACACAGGTTCTTGTTTATTGTTAGATGATAATTTGATTTCTTCCTTGATGCTTTTCCTGCTCAGGAAAAACATGACATAAATCAATACCAGTGCTGCCAGTCCGCCTGCAGACGCACCAAATGTTGCTCCGGCGGCGGCTTCTTCCAGTCCTCTGCCCACAAGGCTGTAAGCAAGGTACAGACCTACAGAAACTCTGAAAACCTGTTCTATTATTTGTGACAGAGCTATTGGCATCATGTTTTGTGATCCCTGGAAAAATCCCCTGTAAGCCGATAAAAGAGGAACGGCAAACAATGCAGGAACCAGAGCTATCATTGAATAATATGAACCAGGAAATCCCAGGAATGTTACAAGACTTCTTGCAAACACAAGAACAACTACCGATGAAACAAGTCCTATTAAAAAGAGTCCCCATCTTGATACCTTGTATACCTGGTACGCTCCTTCATAATTCTGAAGAGCTCTTTTTTCTGAAACCATTTTTGCTATTGCTGTTGGAAAACCTGACAAAGACACAACCAGCAGCAGGTTATAAATGTTGTAGGCAGGCTGGTAATAGCCTATTCCTTCTGTTCCTATTAAATTAGTGAGGGGAATTCTGTATACAGCTCCCAAAATTTTTACCAACAGCCCTGCAACACTAAGTATTGCAGCGCCCTTAACAAAATTTTCTTTAGACATAACAATTCCTTTCCTGCAAATATATTTATACTTTAATATATTATTGCACACAAATGTTTACTTTTCCTAAATTTTATAATATTTTAATCTTATGCTGAAATTTAGTTTACCACAGTTTTACTGCCTTTTAAAGAGAAATTTGTTGAATCCATCATTTTATAGGATTGACATTAATTTTGTTTTTTATATCATTAGTTTGTGATATAATTTTGTAAGGTTAAACTTAAAGGAGCAATTGATGGAAACACTGAAGGGTACAATCATTGAAACAATTTTCCGCAATAGTGAAAACGGCTATACTGTTGCGTTAATGGAGGCTGACAATGACATTATTACAGTGACCGGGGTTTTTACTGCCGATGTCACAAGTGAAACCATAGAAGTTTACGGCAAAAAGGTGAAGCATCCCAAGTATGGCGAGCAGTTTCAGGTGGACATGTACAACACCGTCCTTCCATCAAGTCTCGTCCAAATTGAAAACTACCTTTCCTCAGGACTCATTAAAGGAATAGGAAAATATACAGCAAAAAAAATAGTGGAGGTCTTCAAGGAAGACACATTCAGCATAATTCAAAAAAATCCTGAAAGGCTCACTGAAGTTGAAGGTATAGGCGAAAAAAAGGCCGAAATGATTGCAAAAAGCTTTGCAGAACAATCAGACATCAAGGAAATCATGATATTCCTTCAGAGCCATGACATAAGCACAAGCTACAGCGTAAAAATTTACAAGGAATACGGCAAAAATACAATAAATAAGATTGCTGAAAATCCATACAGATTAACTGAAGACATTTACGGCATTGGATTTAAACTTGCAGATAAAATTGCAGCTTCTCTGGGTGTTGAAAAAACTTCTCCTTACAGAATATCCTCAGGAGTCAAGTATGTGCTCAAAGATTTCGCCTCAAGAGGAAATACATATGTACCATACGAAATTCTTTTAAACAGCACACTAGCGCTTCTTGAAACAAACGGTGAAGGCATAGAGGATGAAATAAGGAACATGGCTTTTAACGGCGGCATTCATATTGAAAAAATTTACGACGAGCAGGTTGTTTATTATGTTCCTTACCACACAGCAGAAGTAAATGTATGCAGGGACCTTATCAACCTTGCGCGCACGGATTTTGGCATGTCTGAGGAAGACATACTGCCTTTTCTTGATGCAACACAGGAAGAATCTTCAATAGTTCTTACGGATATGCAAAAAGAAGCAGTACTGCAGTCAATTTTAAACGGCGTCACTGTAATTACAGGAGGTCCGGGAACAGGAAAAACAACTATAATACTTTCTATACTAAGGATTTTTGAAAAAATGGGAAAAAAGGTGTTTCTTTGCGCCCCAACAGGCAGAGCAGCCAAAAGGATTACAGAATCCTCAGGAAGAGAAGCACGTACAATTCACCGCATGCTTGAGTATGCTTATGGCGAAGATGACAGCAACCTTTCGTTCAACAAAAATGAAGAATCACCTCTGGAATGCGATGCAGTGATAGTTGATGAGGTATCCATGGTTGACATACTGCTCATGAACAACTTATTAAGAGCCATAAAACGAGGAACAAGGCTCATTCTGGTTGGAGACGTGGATCAGCTTCCATCAGTTGGAGCAGGAAATGTGCTTTCAGACATTATTAATTCAAGCACCATTAAAACCATACGACTTGACACAATATTCAGGCAGTCGGCAGGAAGCATGATTGTACAAAATGCCCACCTCATAAACAAAGGGGCCATGCCTTTGTACAACAAGAAGGACTGTGACTTTTTCTTCATGCGGGAAGGCCGCAGCGACGACCTGACGGACTTGGTAGTGGATCTATATGAAAACCGCCTTCCATTGAAGTATGGCTTCAACCCCTTAAAGGACATACAGATTCTTTCCCCCATGAAAAAAGGAGATGCAGGTGTGATTGAACTCAACAAGAAGCTTCAGGCTGCTGTTAATCCTCCTTCAAAAATAAAAAAAGAAAAATTGTACGGCAAGTACACATTCCGGGTAGGCGACAAGGTCATGCAGATAAAAAATAACTATCAGGCTGAATGGAAAATAACCCACAAGGATGGTACCACCATAACAGGAGAAGGAATTTACAACGGAGACATAGGATATGTAATTTTCATAGATGAAACAGAACAGCAGCTGTTTGTGCAGTTCGAAGAAGAAAAAGAAGTTGCATATCCTTTCAGCCAGCTTGATGAACTAATACTTGCATATGCCACCACTGTCCACAAAAGCCAGGGAAGTGAATTTCCCGTTGTAATAATGCCAATTGTGTGGGGACCACCCATGCTTCTTACAAGAAACCTGTTTTACACTGCCATAACGAGGGCAAAAAAACTTGTTGTTCTTGTGGGAATTGAAAAGTATATGCGCGACATGGTCAACAACAACAAAATCGATAAGCGCTACTCTGCTCTTGATTACAGGCTGCGCTCGGCAGTTGAAACCTATGCAATGCTGTCCGAGGGCTTTATGGAGTAATTATGAAAGATTATGTTGAGTCGTTTCTAGAGCTTTTGTACCCCGAAAAAAACACATGTTTCTTCTGCGAAGCTCATGATGAAGCAATATGTGACAGGTACATCTGCATAGACTGCGAAAGAACAATGAAAAAGATAGTTCCTCCCATATGCATGAAGTGTTCAAAGCCTATTGACCTGAACTCTCATGAAGAACTTTGTTCTGACTGCAGAAAACATGATCACAGCTTTGAGATGTCAAGGTCTGTCTTTTTCTATGAGGGAACTGTGAAAAAGGGCATATATTTGTTCAAATATTACAACAAGCCATATTTCTACAGGTTTTTTGGAAAGTGCCTCGTTGAATTTATGGAGGATACAAGCTATGGCAGATTTAATCTTGTTGTTCCTGTCCCTCTTCACCGTTCGAAACTGAGGAAAAGAGGATACAACCAATCGGAACTTCTGGCCAGGTACATTTCAAATAAAACAGACGTTCCTTATGGGGATGTATTAAAAAGAATAAAGAAAACACCTAAGCAAAGTCAGGTGACAAAAGAAGACAGAAGGAAAAACCTTATTAATGCATTTGATGTTAAAAGAAGCATGGCTGAATTACTCACAGGAAAGAATGTACTTTTAGTTGATGACGTGTTCACAACAGGCTCAACAGCAGATGAATGCTCCAAGACACTCATAAAAAACGGTGCCTCCAAAGTATATGTAATCACAATAGCAAGATAACAAAAAATCAGGCGCAAGCCTGATTGGTTCATTACAAAATTATATTTGGACGTTGTCATTCTGAGAGCTTGCTCGAAGAATCTCATGTTTTCAACAAAGATGAGGTCCTTCACTATCGTTCAGGATGACAGCGTCAAAGTTTGTCAATATTCTAAATCAAGCACAAGCTTGATTTTACATTTAATTCTTAATTCTTAACTCTTCACTCTTAATTAGTATAAATGCTCTTTTCCGTAATTATCATATCCATCTTAATATCGTGCTCTTCTGATGGAACTTCGTCAAGCACCTGAAAATCATATGCTACTGCAACCGCCTTTGCACCATTCTTCAAGCTGCACAATATGCGGTCATAATATCCCTTTCCAAAACCAATGCGGTTTAAATTCTTGTCAAAAACCACTCCCGGTACAACAACAAGGTCAAACTCCTCCGGCTTCACCGGCAGAATTTTATCTTTTGCAGGCTCATAATAACCAAACTTGCTTTTAACCAAATCTTCCTCTATGTTTTTAAGCTCTGATGGAATAATGACTGTATTAACAGTGTCCGTGTAAGGAATCACTACTCTCTTATTTTCCTGAAGCATTTTTTTAATGAGAGTCATTGTTTCCACTTCATTATTAAATGCCATGTACACAAACACTATCCGAGCTTTTTCGTATATGTCCAACGCAGTCAACTTTTCTATTATCACAGCGCTTTTTTCTGAAGAATCTTCCTTTTCCATGTTGTTTCTGATGTTAAGCATTTTCTTTCTCAAATCGCTTTTATTTTCCATGGCTCTCCTAAAAAATCAATGTTATCAGCATATTGTAGACAAAGTTTATTCCAGGGCTTATGATGAGGCTCACACCGTTGAATACAATCAAAAGAAGCATTGCAAATCTCAGGTGATCGTAATATTTGTAGTAGAAGTTCCAAACCTTTGCTCCCCCAATGCTCCCCAAAATATGGTGGCCGTCAAGAGGCGGTATTGGAATCAGGTTAAACATCATGAGAACAAGATTTATGATAACAGTGTTCTGCAAAACTTCCCAGATTATTTGTCCAAGCTGGTTGTAAGGCAGGTAATTGTCTGCAAGTTTAAGAAAAAACACAAACAGTGCTGCTGTCAACAGGTTTGCCAGAGGTCCTGCTATGGACACAATGGCGTCATCTCTTCTGGGATTCTTAAAATTTCTTGAATTGATCATAACAGGCTTGGCCCATCCAAATCCAAAAAGCAAGAGGCATAAAAAACCCATGGGGTCAATGTGATGTATTGGATTTAATGTGAGTCTCCCTTGAATTCGCGGGGTATCATCCCCCATTTTTACGGCGGCATAGCCATGGGAAAATTCATGAATTGAAATTCCAAGCAAAATCCCAGGCAATACCAATAATTTATTTATTAAATAGTTCATAGTTCCTCCTTGTATTATAATAATACAAGATTTAACTTAAATATATCTGAAATTAATCAACATAATCAGTCGGATCTTGATTTTTATAAACAATGGCTGTTTCCAGCCTTCTTCCCTTTATTTCAGTAATTTTGATTTTAAGTCCGTACTCATCCATCTCCATTGTGCTTCCGTCTTCCGGAATGATTCCCAGAACCCCGAAAACAAGACCTCCAAATGTGTCAAAGTCCTCATCAGGCAACGGGATGCCCAGCTGTTTTGATACATCGTCAAGATAAGCAGAACCCTTTATTTTCCATGTGTCTTCATCAATTTTTTCTATTGTTGGTTCTTCAGGTGTGAGATAATCATCGTCAAAACTTCCCACTATTTGTTCAATCAAATCGTCCATTGTGATGACACCGCTCATTCCGCCGTATTCATCAAACACAACTGCAAAATGATTCCTTGTTTTTTTCATGTTTTGAAACATTACATCTGTTCTGACTGTTTCAGGCACATAATATGCAGGCTTCACAGCTTTGTCCAATACGTTTTGTCTTGATTTGTCCTTGAGTCTGAAATAATCCTTCACATTCAAGACACCAATAACATTGTCAGCGCTTCCGTCGCACAGAGGATATCTTGAGTGTCTGCTTTCAGTAATTTTCTGCTCCCATTCTTCATCAGTTTCATCAAGCCACAAAATGTTCACTTCAGTCCTGTGAGTCATTACTTCTTCAGCTGTCTTGTTATCAAATTCAAAAATATTCTGTATCATTTCCTTTTCGCTGACATTGATGGAACCCTTTTCACTTCCCACATCAACCATCATTCTTATGTCTTCTTCTGTAACTTCTTCATCTTCCGAGTTGGGGTCAATCCCAATGAGTCTCAATATGCCGTTTGTGGATGCAGTCAAAAGCCATACAAGCGGTTTAAATACCTTTGATATGAAATAGAGCATTCCGGACATGAAAAGTGCCATTTTTTCAGCATTTTTCATGGCGACTCTCTTGGGAACAAGCTCTCCGAACACTAGAGTAAAATATGACAATATCAGTGTTATAACAATGACAGAAATAGTATTCAAAGTTGAAGCAGGAATGTTAAGTCCTGTTTCTATGAGAAAATCCGTAAGTTTGCTGGCAAAATTGTCCGCAGCAAAAGCACTTCCGAAAAATCCGGCAAGAGTTATTCCAACCTGGATTATTGATAGAAATTGCGACGGCTGCAGCGTAAGCCTGCTAAGTTTTATGGCGCGTTTGTCCCCTTCTGCTGCCATTTTTGCCATTCTGTTATCATTCATTGAAATGACGGCAATTTCTGCAGAAGCAAACACCGCGTTGACAGAAATAAGTATTACCTGTAAAATAAGTGGACCCAATATGGAGCCTTCTTCTAACAAAGTAAAAACCTCCTAAGTTTAACTAAATATTAAAAAAATAATAACATATATATTATAACCAGTCAATATTCATTTATAATAGCCCTATTTTTCAATTTTATTAAATAAAAGTTGATATATACTGTTTAATATTGTAAAATTATAGTATCTGATTACATGGAGGCAAACATGTTTTTTGAAGCTTTGATTTTAGGAACAGTTATAGGATTAATAAGAAGAGGAAAAATTTCACGACTGGCATACGTTCATTTTTCCGGGCGACCGCTCATTTTTATATCTGCTGTCTTGTATCTTGGAATAATTATTATGAACCTTGGTCTTTATGATTACAGCTCATTTCTTTATTCGGGATTTCTGCTTGCTTCATTTGTTTTAACACTTATATTCTTAATATTGAACATAAGCATGAAGTTCATGTTCATTCCACTTGGGGGATTGTTCTTAAACCTTCTGGTATTCCTGGTAAACGGCCTTAAATTTCCCCTTGATGCAGAAGCTTCTGCAAGAATTTACGGTGCTGAAATTTATGATTTGTTAAACAGCGGAAAAATTTTGTTTTTCGTCTCCGCAGAAAATGCACGTTTGAGCTTTCTCGGCAATGTAATTCCTGTAGGCAGCTTGTTCGTGGCAAGCATTGGAGACATAATAGCCGCCATAGGAGTAACACTGGTTGTGCAGGCTATAGTATCTGACAAGTTCATTCAAAACAGAAGCAGGATCACATTTTCAAAAAATATATTTCGTTAATAGAATAAAAACAATGCGCCGGCATCGGCGCATTTATTTTTATTTTTCCTTCATTGTTTCGGACAGTGCCGTTGCAAGTCCTGCAAGTCCCTGCAGTTCAGACGGTATGATAATTTTTGTTGCCTGGCCGTTTGCAGCCTTTTCAAATGCTTCAAAGCTCTTCAGCGTAAGTACTTCCTTGTTCGGCATTGCTTCTCTTATCATTACAATACCATCTGCAGTAGCCTTCTGTATGCTTAATATTGCTTCAGCCTCTCCTTCTGCTTCTCTTATAGAAGCTTCCTTCTTAGCTTCAGCTCTTAATATTGCAGCTTGTTTTTCTGCTTCAGCTTCAAGAATGAGAGATTCCTTTTTACCTTGAGAAACAAGTATTGCAGCATTTTTCTGACCTTCTGCAATAAGAATAGACTCTCTTTTCTCTCTTTCGGCCTTCATTTGTTTTTCCATTGCATTTTGAATTTCTTTAGGCGGTATGATGTTTTTAACTTCAACACGATTTATTTTAATACCCCATGGGTCAGTTGCTTCATCAAGTACAATTCTCATTTTAGTGTTTATTATTTCTCTTGAAGTAAGTGTCTGGTCAAGCTCCAGATCACCTATGATGTTTCTCAGTGTTGTGGCAGAAAGATTTTCAATTGCTGCCATTGGTCTGTCAACGCCGTATGCGTAAAACTTAGGATCTGTTATCTGAAAAAATATAACTGTGTCTATCTGCATTGTTACATTATCCTTTGTGATAACTGGCTGAGGCGGAAAATCCACTACCTGTTCTTTCAGAAGAACCTTCTTAGCTATTTTGTCTATAAGCGGAAGCTTCACATGAATTCCAACTCCCCATGTTGCCTGATATGCCCCAAGACGTTCAATAACATATGCATTTGCCTGTGGAACAACTCTTATGTTTGTTGCCACCAGCACAATCAAAACAAACAATAAAAATATAAAACCTATATAACCCATAATTCCCTCCTATTTTCTTTCAACTATGAGCTTTACGCCCACAATTTTCTTTATAACCACCATTTCACCTTCTGCTATTACTTCATCGTTCAATGAACGAGCAGACCACACCTGACCTCCGACCTTCACTGTACCCTCATTGTTTATGTTGTTGATTTCAGTTACGACCTTAACATATTCTCCAATAAGGCTTTCAGCATTGGTCCTTGTTTTTCCCACCTTAAGCTTTTCAACAAAAAATGGCCTTGTAAGAAACAAACATAATATAGATACCAGAAGGAACACAACTATCTGTATTTCTATGCCTGCCCCGGCAAAATATACAACCCACGCAGCCACCCCTCCAATGGCAAACCAGATTGTGGTGAGACCCATTGTAAAAGCTTCAATTGCCAAACACGCAGCTATTATCAGAAGCCACGCCCAACTAATATATTCCATAACATTCCTCCTCTGCCTATATTATATACCACATTTCAATGAAGGTAAACATTTTTAACTGTTATTAATCAATTATACCGCTCAATGTCTGATAAGGATTTACATAAGAGTTATAAATACTCACTGCATAATGAAGGTGCGGCCCTGTAGAAAATCCTGTTGTGCCTACAGTTCCAATGATATCTCCCTTTTTAACATCTTGACCCCTTACCACATCTATGGTATCCAAATGGTAGTATGAAGTGAAAAGACCCATGCCGTGATCTATTACAACAGTGTTTCCGGGAGACAAAAGACCTTCCATTGCAAATGTTACAATACCGTTGTTTGGAGCAGAAACTTCCGTTCCCTTGGGTGCTGCAATATCTAGGCCTGAGTGCCTTGAAGATGACTTTTCATTATTTACATATCGTATTTCAGCGAAATCTGTTGTCAGTTCTCCTTCAACAGGCATTGCAAATGTGCCTTCCCATAGCTTTTTGTCTGATGACACAGTCCTTGCCGGCTTAACCAGCTCAGCAAATTCAAGGATGGCAGCACTGTCGTTGTTTGACTGGTTAAGATTTTCATCCACAGTAAGATACTGAGTTTTGAAGGACTTTTCTTTTACAATCAATGTTTTTTCGATTTCATATTCTACAGCTTTGTTCTTCATTACTTTAGCCGAGAGCTTGTATTCTCCTGCAGCTGTATTTAAGTCAATGGGACTTATGTACACATTTTTATCTTTATAAAGATAATTTTTAATATCAACCTTTACAGCATCCGTCTGAATTGAAACTGTCTCATCTGCATTTAAGTTATTAACCTGGACTATCAAAATATTGCCCGGGTAATTTTCTCTGGTGACTATGGAAACATCCACATTCTTGTCAACAGTGGCAGTGAAGCTGGATGTGCTGCTGCCGTAAAAATCTGAATTCTGCTTCATGAACCACTGTGCCTGACACTCTATGTAATACTCTCCGTCTGATGCTGCCTTTTGCAGAACTTCTTCAACTGATGAACCTGCAGCCACAAGATTTCCCTCAGAGAAAAGCCTTATAACCTGGCTGTCTGGATTTGTCTCATATTTAAATTCAATGAGGTCAGCATCATGAATTAAAAGTTTCCCTCCATTAATTTGTGAAGTCTTAAGGATTCCCTGCTTCTTCACAAAATGGCCTTCTATGTTTTTATATGTCCAGTCGTACTTAATGTCCGGAGTCACATTTTCGCCGTTTAGTACAACGTGTGAGTCATAAATTGTATTGTCAACATATATATATGAAAATATTTCATTCAAAAAAAGCAGATGTGCTTCCTTATCCCTGATTTTATACAATTCATCATTCTTAGTTACATATGCAGCCTGATTTTTCATGTCAAAATACAATGTATGAGCATCTTTGTCAGAGCCTGAAATAAGGTTGATTTCAAAAGGAAAATAACCAGTTGTATCCTTTTCGGTTTTTTCTGCTTTATTCAGGGCATCCATGATGGATTTTGCATCCACGCTGTCTTTTTCAATCAAAGTGCTCTCATTAGTAACAGTGTTCACAGCTTCTATCCGGTCTATGTTTGAAAGGGATAGCTTACAGCTTGCTGCAAACAAAGCGGAAAACAGAAGCAAAATTAATATTATTTTTTTCATAATACCTCCTTTTCCGTTAGTTTTTGTTTTAAGCAGTGTTTTATACATTATATTTTGTGGGCTGTATTTTATTCATTTGATTGTTATTCAAACAAATGCATGAGAGGAAACAGTCCCAACAGTATTATTTCAATTTTCAGCACCCTCATGTACGCCTGATTGTCGCCGAAGTCAAAATACTCTCCTGTTATGGAATCAAGCACGTCTGTACGGCTTGAAAATGAAGAGTATCTTTCATTCAACTCATAAAAATTGCTCATCTTTTCAAATATGCGCCTGGATTCAATTGTATTGCCGAATTCAGAAGGTCTGTCGAGTATTCTGGCACTTTCAACTGTCATGTACTTGAATCTTATGCACTTTGCAATTGTGGGAATGACTTTTTTCCTGTCTGCTCTGTACCTTCCCTTGTTAAGATGAAGAATAAAATTGTCAGCTTCATCCAGCACTGTTGACAATTCAGATTCAATTTTGCTCAACTCCGTAGATTTTGCAAGTATGCTTGCAACTATGTCATCAATGCTTTTGCTGTACTGGACTTTTTCTTCATCATCCTCCCACAAAGCTGCATATCCGTCATCACCCACAATTATGGTATGGGTTTCATAAAAGCGCGACAACAATTCCATGCGTGCCTCTGTAAGTTTGTTGAGGTACTCCATGAACACATGGGATTCGTTTATGTCGAAATTTAAAAATGTAATACATCCGTATCTGTAAAGATACACTGCCTTGTTGGGCGAAGCATACTTCAATATTTTTTCAACTTCATTGCTGTTAATTTTGACGAATTCCCTCCATCCTGCATCCTGCTTTATGTTGAAATAAGTAGCCAGCTGCATTATGGGAAGCTTCTTGCCTGCTTTGAATGAGTAAAAACTTAATGTCTTCATATTTCACCTACTTAAACAAATCAAGAACCATTAAAACAACTTCAACAACAATCAATATTACAACAATCCACTCCATAAACAATCCCCTCATGGAATGGCTTATGGCCCCAAGACCATCAACAATACTTTTCAATATTTCAGTCTTGCTCTTGATTACTTCATATCGGTCGTTCAGTTCAAAAAATTCAGACATTTTTTCATAGAAGTGCGCTGCTTCACTGTTTGTCCACGTAATATCAGGTTTATCAAGTATCATTATGTATGCTATGGTGTTGTATTCATGTCGTACAATCCTGGATGTTGTCTTTGCAAGTTCCTTGTTTCCAATATTTAGTTTTCCCTTTTCCAGGTTATCAATTTTTCCTTCTATGTTATCAAGAATTTTTACAAGCTGATGCTCGATTCTTTCCAATGCCACAGATTTTGCAATTATAATTGAAATAAGTTCAGCATAAAATAGTTCCTTGTCCGGTATCTGAACATAGCTGTCAGTAAACTCCATTTCCTCGCCCTCTGTAAAGTGGAGGTTGTAATCATCCTTGAATGTATCGTAGTGCTCTATGTCAATTTCCGGTTTGATGCTCTTAAGGTATTTCATCAATATTTCAGTGTGCTTCTGATTTGAATTTACAAAAACAATGCTTCCGAATGAAAACACCAGCACCTTCTCATCCTCACCGGGACTTTCACCTATTATTTTTCCAAGAACGGCATCCTGAAGTATCAAGGGTTCCTCCCATGTATACTTTTTCTTAATTCCGCACTCCACAGCAATTTTGTTAAGGTCGATTTCATTAGTTATGGCATAGGTTTTAAACTCTAAATTGTTCATAATGCACCTCTTTCTATCGGTATCAGTATTATATATACCCCGATTTTTGTTAACTATAACATTACTTCCATATAATTCATTTTAATTCAATTTTGAAATATATGCAACAGGAACCTGGCATATGCCAGGTTCCTGAATGTTATCTTTCTTCTCTGAAATAATTGACGCCGCAGCTTGCAGGCTGTGAGTTTTCCTTTGATTTTCTTATTGATGTTATTACAAGCACCAGAGCAGTAATTACGAAGGGCAGCATGTCATAAAACGCACTTGGTATTGTAATCCATGTTTTCGGAAAGTAATATTTTAAAATGTTGAAGGCTCCGAATACAAATGAACCGAAAATTGCCTTTGTAGGACTCCATGAAGCAAATATTACAAGGGCCACAGCAATCCATCCAAGACCATTTACAGAGTTGCTCATCCATACTCCCCCGCAGATTATCATGGAGCTGTAAGCTCCTCCTATTCCGCAGATGCCTCCTCCAAGGAGAATGTTAAGATACTTTATTTTTGTTACTTTTATCCCGGCTGCATCGGCTGCTGCAGGGTTTTCTCCAATGGCCCTTAAATTAAGTCCCATTTTTGTATGGTTGAGATAAATTCCGCAAAGTATTGCCAAAAGTATTCCAAGATACACAAAAGGGTTGTACTGGAAGAACAGCTGTCCCACAACCGGTATGCTGCTTAATCCTGGTATGTTGATGTTGCTTATGGTAGCAGTGATCTTTTCCGGAAGCTTCAACGAGCTGCTTGCAGAATTCACAAGCATGTATTCTCCCACAAAATTTGAAAGACCTGTTCCAAATATAGTAAGGGTAAGACCTGTAACGTTCTGATCAGCCATGAATGTCACTGTAAGAACTGCATATATTAAAGCTCCCAGCATTCCTGCAGCAAAAGCTGCAATTAAGGCAACAATGAAGCTGTCAGTCAGCAGCCCTGCCATGAAGCCTGCACAGGCACCCATGGCCATCATGCCTTCAACACCAAGGTTTAAATGCCCGGCCTTTTCGCTCATTATTTCACCCAGCGTTCCGAACAACAGAGGTGTTCCTGCAAACACTGCAGCTACTAAGAAGTTTAAAAACATGTTCATTAACGGGCACCTCCTTTTCCTCTTACAATGAATCTATATCTGATGAAGAATTCACATCCAAGTATGAAAAACAATATTATTCCCTGAAGCACAGCAGCAGAGTATGTTGAAATACCATATGTTGACTGCATTACGCTGCTTCCTTTTTCAAGCACGCTGAACAAAAATGAAACCCAGAGTATGCTTACGGGATTTAAGTTTGCAAGCCATGCCACAATGATTGCCGTAAAGCCTACGCCTCCTGCAACTGAAGAAGCCAGTGTCATGTCAGAACCTGCTGATTGTATCATCCCTGTTATGCCGGCAATTCCTCCGCTTAAAATCATGGTGCGAAGAATTATTTTCTTAACGTTCATACCTGCATATTTTGCAGTGGACTGACTTTCACCAACAACGCTTATTTCATAGCCGTGTTTTGTATATTTTAAATACACATACACAACAATCACCAGTATAATTGCAATAATCCATCCGAACTGCACCCCCAGAACCTTGTCGATCTGAGCATTAGCTTGAAAACGTGCAATTTTAGGAAATCCTGATGAACCCGGGTCCTTCCAGGGGCCATCCCTGAGAAATGATATTATATGAAGCGCTATATAGTTGAGCATCAGTGTGAACAAAGTTTCATTTGTTTCAAATTTTGATTTGAAGTATGCAGGCAATAATCCCCACAAACCTCCTCCGATAAATCCTGCTGTAAACATTACTGCAAGCAGCAGGGCATGAGGCCAGTCGCTGTGAAACAGAGCAAAATATGATGAACATATTGCTCCCATAATAATCTGTCCTTCGGCTCCTATGTTCCAGAAGCGCATTTTAAATGCCAGCGTAACTCCAAGAGATGATATCAAAAGCGGTATCATAAATTTTACTGTTGCCTGTATTGCCATTTTGCTTCTGAATGCACCCGATATAATAGTTCCGTAAAGTTCTACCGGATTAAATCCAATTAACAGTATGAACAGACCTCCTGCAAGAAGAGCCAACGCAAAAGCAATTATTCTAAGCTTCATTGTTTCCCTTTTTGAACGTTCTGCAATTTTGACAGTACGAATAAGGGGTTCTTTTGTTCTTTTCATTTTCTCACTCATCCTGATCCACCCCTTCCATGCTCTTTCCTGTCATCATGAGTCCTATTTCTTCCTTTGATGTTGATTTTGCATCAACTATTCCTTTGACTTCACCGTGGCATAGAACCATTATTCTGTCTGAAAGCTCCAAAAGAACATCCAGGTCTTCTCCTATGAACAATATTGCAACTCCCTTTTTCTTTTGTTCGTTCAGTAGGTCGTAAATAACGTAAGAAGAATTAATATCAAGACCTCTAACTGGATATGCAGTAATGAGCACGTTAGGGTTTGATTCAATTTCTCTGCCCAGAAGGACTTTCTGAACATTTCCTCCTGACATCATTCTTACTGGAGTGTCAACATTTGGTGTTACTATTTCCAGCTTCTTTTTCAATTCTTCCGACAGTTTTCTGGAAGGTTTCTTGTCTATAAAAAATCCTTTGTTATTTTTGTATGATTTGAGCATCATATTTTCCACCATGCCCATGGAGCCTACAAGCCCCATACCAAGGCGGTCTTCAGGCACAAAACTCATGCTTATGCCAAGATTTATAATTTCATCGGGGGTCTTGCCTATTATGTTTTCCTTGTTGCAAAGCACTGCCCCTTCCTTTACTTTCATTAGTCCTGCAATTGATTCGCAGAGTTCTTTTTGGCCGCTTCCTGCTATTCCTGCCACTCCGAGAATTTCTCCGCTTTTAAGCTTGAAGTTTACATTTCTTAATGCATAAGTTCCGTCATCATTCATTACTGATAAATCAACTGCCTTAAGAACCGTGTGTTTTTTTTCAATTTCCGGTCTTTCGATTTTTAAGCTTACAGTCCTTCCCACCATGAGTTCAGTCAGCTGTTTTTCATTTGTTTCATTAGTCACAACCGTATCAATGAGTTCGCCTTTTCTGAGTATTGATACGCGGTCGCTAATAGCCATAACTTCATTGAGTTTATGGGTGATTATTATGATTGCGCTTCCTTGTTCCTTCATTTTTCGTAGTATTGCAAATAATTTTTCAATTTCCTGGGGAGTGAGAACAGCTGTGGGCTCGTCCAGAATTAAAATCTGAGCTCCTCTGTACAGCACTTTTAAAATTTCAACTGTTTGTTTTTCACTTACAGACATGTTGTATATTTTTTTCTCCGGTTCAACTTCCAGTCCGAATTTGCTGCTTATGTTTTGAATCTTTTCCTTCAATGCCTTTGGTTTAAGATACTTTTCCTTTGTGCCCAGCACAATGTTGTCCATTGCGTTTAAAACTTCCACAAGCTTAAAATGCTGATGAATCATGCCTATTCCAAAATCAATTGCTTCTGTTGGAGAGCTTATTGCAACTTCTTCTCCTGCTACGGAAATTGTGCCGTTGTCAGGGTAGTATATGCCTGACAGCATATTCATCAATGTAGTCTTGCCAGAGCCGTTTTCTCCAAGCAAAGCAAGAATTTCGCCATATTTGATTGTAAGGTTTATGTTGTTGTTTGCAACCACGCTTCCGAAGGTTTTGGTTATTCCCTTCAGCTCAATCGCATATTTTGTATCATTTGATTTTGACATAATAACTCCTATCCTTTATATTCCTATACATTATGCTGTTAAAGAAACAATAAGGGGTTAAAATTAACCCCTTGCTGTATGTGCTATTTAACTGTTTACTATTTTAATGTTACTGTCTTGTAATACCATTTAATATTTCCTGTTATTGTTGCATCGTCAAGAGTCTTTCCTTCTTCTCCAACTGTCTTTCCGTCATTTGTTTCAATAACGCCGTCAAATACATTGAAGCTTCCATCAAGAATTGATGCTCTAGCTGCTTCTATTGCTTCAGCTGTCCCTTCTGCTACTATGCTTTCATTGAGAGGCGCTATGTCAACAAGGCCTTCTTTCATTCCGCCGTAGTAGTTTTCACCTGTCCAAGTTCCGTTTATAGCTTGCTCAACAGCCCATGTATAATATGCTGACCAGTTCCATACTGCAGATGTCAATGTAGCTTTAGGAGCATCTTTAGACATGTCTGAGTTGTAGCCTACACCAAAAGCTCCTGCTTTTTCAGCTTCAAGCTGTGGGTTAGGTGTGTCACAGTGCTGTGCTATTACGTCGCAGCCTTCTGCCAGCAATGCTTTTGCAGCATTTGTTTCTTCTTCTGGTGAGAACCAGCTGTTAGTTACTTTTACGTAAACCTTAGCATCCGGATTTACAGAGTTAACTCCCATTGCAAAAGCATTTACGCCTCCTGTAACTTCTGAGTTGTCCTGTCCCATGGCTGCAACATAACCTATGAGGTTAGATTTTGTTTTTAAACCAGCTGCAATACCTGAAAGGTATCTTGCCTGATAAATTCTTCCGAAATAGTTGTTAAAGTTTGCATTATTTCCTTTGTAGCCTGTGCCGTGTGAAAATATAACTTCAGGATATTCTTCTGCCAATGCTTCCATTGTGTCCATGTATCCCCAGCTTGTACCGAATATTATGTTTGCTCCTTCTTCTATACATTCAAGGATTGCTGTTTCTGTTGCAGTTGGGTCTGTATCATTTACGTTGTTCTTGCGGATTATCTGGCTGTCAGCAAGTCCCAATGCTTTCTGCATTCCAACTATGCCTTGGTCATGTGCAAATGTGTATCCAGAACCATCTGCAGGATTTCCTATGTGGATAACTCCGATTTTAATATCTTCTTTTGCAATTGCAGGTAAAACACCTGTTGATTCAGCAGGCTTTTCTGCTGCTGGCGCTTCTGCTGCCGGTTCTTGTTTAGCAGGTTCCTCAGTCTTTGATGAACATGCTGTAAAAAGAGAAAGAGTCAATAAAAGTGTTAACAAAATGCTGATAAATTTTTTCATTCTTGTCCTCCATAAATTTTTTAATAAAACATATTTTATATGAGAAATGGCGCGGCCCTTTCGCATAATTCGATAAAATACGCCGCATCTTCATAAAATATGCACATATGAAATGTGCGCGGCTGTTACAAGATGAATTCAGCATCCAAATTTCTTCCGGAGCATATAAAAAGCGAATAGCATAATATCTATCCGCATCATTATAATAGAAAATAGCTCTTCAATAGTCAAACAATTTACGGTCGTTCGGTAGAAACTTTGGATCCATATCATCCACATTATATTGATGCTGTTTATTTAATTATTAATTTCAATTACTATTATAACTCATGAAACAGGAATAAGCAATAACATTTTTGCAAATAATTTTCGTATTATTGAATAATATGTTCGTGATATTTCAATTATATTTCGTCTTTCAAACTAAAGCAAGGATTGTTTTGTAATAATTCCCACAGGACAATGGTCACTTCCGAAGATTTCGGAACAAATAAATGCATCTACAAGCTCATCTTCAAAAGATTTAGATGTGATAAAATAATCTATTCTCCATCCTATGTTTCTTTCTCTTGACTTTGCAAAGTTTGACCACCAAGAATATGCTTCTTCTTTATCCGGGTAGAAATGTCTGAATGTGTCTATGAATCCGGACTGTGTGAGAACAGTCATCTTTTCTCTTTCCTGGTCTGTAAAACCGGCACTCTTCCTGTTTGTTTTAGGATTTTTCAAGTCTATTTCCTTGTGGGCAACATTCAGGTCTCCGCACATTACAACAGACTTCTTTTCATCAAGCTTAAGAAGGTAGTTTCTGAAGTCATCTTCCCACTTCATTCTGTAATCAAGCCTTTCTAATTCTCTTTTTGAATTGGGAGTATACACATTCACCAGATAAAACTTGTCATACTCAAGAGTTATGACTCTTCCTTCCTTGTCGTGTTCTTCAATTCCAAGCCCGTAGGAAACAGACATCGGCTCTTGTTTTGAGAAAACGGCAGTGCCTGAATATCCTTTCTTTTCAGCATAGTTCCAGTATTCGTGGTATCCTTCCATGTCCAGTTCGATCTGTCCTGACTGCAGTTTTGTTTCCTGAAGGCAGAAAATATCTGCATCAAGCATCTTGAATGCATCCATAAACCCTTTGTTTACGCATGCCCTCAATCCATTTACATTCCATGATACTAACTTCATACAAATCTCCTTAAATGTAATTTAATCACTTTATAAAAACTGTATTTACAATACAATATACCATATGGTATTATTTTTTCAAATAAAAATATTGAAAATGAATTTTATATTTATTATACAGAAAGGAGTCTGCTTATTGCAAAGAGAATTTGGTAAAAAAGGTTTAAACTATATATTCAGAAATGATACCTTAATAAGAATACTCATGGTCTTTCCCACAGTACTTCTTATTTTCGCCTTTATTTATGATTCACCTACGTATATTTTTTCAGGTATTTATAAGATTGTTGTGTCCCCGGACATACTTCTCACTGATTATCTTGAAACCGGAGGTTTGGGAGCTGCATTTCTTAATGCTTCAGTGCTTACTTTCGCCAATATTTTCATCATTTATAAGCTTAAGGCTAAAATAAATGGTCCTATTATAGCTGCCTTGTTAACAATAACAGGGTTTTCATTCTTCGGCAAAAACATATTCAATGTATGGCCCATATACTTGGGTGGAATTCTTTACTCCAGATACCGAAAGACAGAATTCAAAAACATTCTTATAGTTATGATGTTTTCAACAGCACTAGCCCCTATTGTGACAGAGCTGTCCTTCGGGCTGCACCTTACCCCTTATTTAAGACTTCCTATAGGAATTGTGACCGGCATACTATCCGGATTTGTTGCAACTCCCCTGTCAGCTAACATGAACAAGCTTCACGACGGCTACAACCTGTACAACATGGGATTCACCGCAGGTCTCATAGGAACAATATTCAACTCCCTTTTAAAAAGTTTTAACATAAACATAGCTCAGCAGAAAATTTTGTCCACAGAGTACGATGCTACCTTAAAATTAATCTTGCTGTTCTTTTTCTTGTTTTTGATTGTTCTTGGATTTTTGGGCAACGGCAGAAGCTTTAGTGGATATGAAAGAATTTTGAAGCGTTCAGGAAGACTGGTAACTGACTTCACACAACATGATGGATATTCCCTTACTTTTTTAAATATGGGATTAATGGGGCTTTTATCTATGTTGTTTGTTATAATATTAGGAGGAGTATTTAACGGCCCTGTATTTGGAAGTGTGCTTACGGTATCAGGTTTTTCAGCATTTGGCAAGCATCCCAAAAATACAATTCCAATAATGGCAGGTGTTTTCCTTGCTGGAGCTCTTAAAATATGGGACCTAAATGCAACGGGCGTTATTATAGCAGGGCTCTTTGGAACTACTCTGGCTCCAATAGCCGGTAAGTACGGTTTCCTTGCAGGAGTGGTTGCAGGATTTTTGCACTTGTCAGTAGTCATGAATGTTGGAATAATTCACGGCGGCATCAATTTGTACAACAATGGTTTTTCCGGAGGCATTGTTGCTTCACTTATGTTCCCGGTTCTTGAAGCATTAAAAAAAGGAGAGTAAAAATGAAGTATGAAATACAGAAAATTACAAGAATAATTGATGTTATTGTTGATTTTTACATGAGTCACCAGGCTAAAAAGCTCAGCATGTCCATAGAGGATACAGAGGATAAATACATATTGAATTTTGAGGCAGAACAAATAGTTTGCTCAGAAAAAACTGCCAATGGACTGAATAAACTTTTAAGTGCCGGTAGACAGCCAGAGGTTGAAGAGGTGTACTGGCAGCTTGGCAGCAACGATGTGGAAGGTGATGAAATCAATCTTGTGGGAATGATGGTGGATGAAGTAAAAATAGATTACAATTGTCCTCATCTTAAAATAACCTTAGTGAGAAATAAAAAATAAGAGGCTCAGCCTCTTATTATTTTTCATCACACTTAAGAACTCCGCCTTGAGAGTAATTTTCAAATTCCATTTCTCTTATAATAATCTTAACAGCTTCCTTAGGACAGTTTGCTGTTTCAACAACAGCCTGAGTAACCTTTTCAGCTAAGGCTCTTTTTTGTTCCAGTGTTCTTCCCTTTAACATTTCAACTTGAATTATTGGCATTTGTGCCTCCTATGATTTATATTTTCATTATAAATGAATTCAGTTTATTATTTTTTTAGCTATAAAATCAGACAGCGATGTAAAAAGCATTGCCTGGTACAATACATTGAATTCAACAATGTCTCCCAGTTTGTAACTGTTCTGGCTGTCGTGAATGTCAAGAATTGTGTGATCGCTGCTTGCTCCAAGCACTTTTATTCCCTTGTCCCTAGGTACAAGCTTTGATGAATCTCCTACATCCTGATTTCCAAGTGCAACAATTGCTCTTTTTCTAATTCCCCTGTCTTCGTAATGGGCATGTTCTCCAAATGCATTGACCATGAGTTCACCAATGGGGTGTGTTGGCTTTTCATTTATTTCAATTATTTGAGCCTTTAAAACAAATGTATCTGCATCAAGGCCTTCAATATATGTATCCCAATAAAGCGGTAGATCCTGAGTGTTTGCTATTCCTTCGCCTATTCTTAAATGATTGATTTTTTCAGGAACTCCTCCTCTCATTAACAGAGGCAAAGTTGTTGTTCCTCCTCCTGAAACAATGTTCATTTTTCGATTAATTTTCTTCTCTATTTCTACTGCAGCTTCACTAAGTTCTGTAAGGTTTTTTGTTGTGGGAGCAACAGAACCGTAGCAGCTTAAGTTTGCACCTATTCCTTCAAGCTCCATGTTGTGAAGCTCATATTCCGTAAACTGGGCAAGGTCAAGAAGCTCCTCTCTTGTAAACACACCTTCTCGAAGGTCCCCAAGGTCATACATGAGTATTGCCTTATATTTTTTGTTTTGGATTTTTGCTTCTTTATCAAGCATAACCAGTGTTTCTTTTTCTGAAACAAGGCACATGTCGCTGTATCTGACAACCTCTTGGATTTCGCAAGCCATTGGTATTCTCACAAGCAACATGGGAGTTTTCATCCCCTGGTCCTTCAATGCCTTTAATTGCTCTATTCTGGAGCTGCCTATCTGGACACACCCTCCTTCAGCCATTTCAAATGCTCCTTCTATTATTCCTCCGAAGCCTTTTATTATGCCTGCAACGCTTATTCCGCTTTCTGCACAAACTTGAGTAACTATTTTAGTATTGGCGCGAAGCCTTTTCAAATCAACTTCCAGCACAGGATATTTTTCCATACTTCCCCCTACTAATTCTTTGTGTTTTAATTTACCCGTAAAGAACTCCTAATGGCAAATTTGATTTTTGAAGAAAAAATCCACCAAGCAAAGTAATTACATTAATATGATACCACATAAATGGGTTTCTTTATAGATTTTTTTTGTATAACATGAAGAATTTGAAAACATATGTGCAAAAAATAACTTAATTTTGAAGTCTAGATTTTATGTCCTCAGTACAAATCAAATTATTGCTCTAATAATACGCTCTCATTTCCAACATATAAATTTATTAAATCGTCATCATTAACTAACTCCCTTATTCTTTCATACACCGGCAAAGCTTTCACTCTCATTTCTTTTTTTGTTTCATCCGGCAGTTCAAGTATTGTCATGCCCTTGTCAATAAGTGATTGTTCTCTTTCCTGAAGACTCTCATCTGCTCCATCACGTACGTATGCTGTTGCATTAGCAGCAGCTTCTTCTATTATTGCTCTTTCAGCTGCACTCAGGCTGTTGTAGTATTTATTGCTCGTTATTAAATTTACTAAATGTGGCAGATGTCTGGTACTTACAAGATATTTTTGCTGTTCATACAACTTCAAAGCAATTATATTTTCATATGGATTGTCTGCAGAATCTATAAATCCAAGCTGTATTGACGAATATATTTCACCCACAGGCAGAGGAACTAATTTAGCCCCCAGAAGTCTCCAAAACTCTTCATGGTTTTTATTTTGAATTGTTCTTATACTTATTCCATTGAAATCATCTATATTTTGTATTTCCTTGTTTGTTGTAAGCTGTCTGAACAATGGATCAGAAAATCCCAAAAGTTTGTATCCGCCGTTTTTGTAAACATCACTGATTTTTTCATAAAATTCAGCATTGTTGATTGCTTTTCTTAATTCATTTTCATCTGCGTGAACCATGGGCATGTCAAACACAGACAATTGAGGCATGAAATCTACCTGTGGCGGTGTAGTTTGAACTATTAAATCAATATTGTCTTCATACAGAATGTTTTGAAGCATTTCCCTGTCTGTTCCCAGTTTCGCATCAGTATTTATATCTATTTTTATTTTTCCGTTGCTTAAATTATTTACTTCTTCGGCAAATCTCTCAGCATAAATGTAAGATGGTGAACCCACTGGGGTTACCATACCCAGTGTCATGGTAAGTTCCCTTATTTCATCCTGAGGCAATTCTGATCCGGTTGGGAAAACTTGAATGTCTTTATATAGTGGATGCTGATCAGCCTTTAGTCTTTGATCTTCCAATGCCAATGGAATTAAGCTGATATTTAATTTGTTCACACAACCCGGATAAAATTGTACATTTTTGATTTGAGCCGGAAAATATCCCAATGCCTCAATGTTTATGCTGTATTCATTGTTTCCATTAGGTGAAACTACCCTTATTTTTGCATTGTCTACAGGTGAACCTTCGCATGAGAATATCTTCAAATGTAAAATTCCTTTTTGATTTTTGTTTTTATTAAACATATCAAGACTTAATATAAAAGCACTATCCTTTGAATACATGTAATCGCAGTAATACAATAATAACACTTCCTTTTGTTATATTTAACTCATATTTCATAATATTCGCATGAATATAAATTGATATAAAAAGTGTAACATTATAATAGAGTAAAATTTTGAATTACTGTTGTATAAAATAAAAAAATAGGACTGGCTTATACACAGCAGTCCATTTTACTTATTGCTTATTTTTTTTTCCTGAGTTCTG
This sequence comes from Sedimentibacter sp. B4, assembly GCF_000309315.1. Lineage (NCBI taxonomy): Bacteria > Bacillati > Bacillota > Tissierellia > Sedimentibacter > Sedimentibacter sp. B4. The sequence goes on along the minus strand of NZ_CANG01000902.1, from coordinate 30,276 downwards.
AAAAAAAATCCTTTATTATTGCTGTGCATTCTTCCTCCAGTATCCCAAGACGAACATCTATCTGATGATTGAGTTTTTCCATCTGAACAATATTCAATACAGAGCCGCAGGCTCCGGTCTTTAAGTCTCTTGTTCCCACAACAAGGTTCTCAATACGGGCATTTACCAGTGCACCGGCGCACATGGCGCAAGGTTCCAGCGTAACATACATTGTGCAGCCCGGCAGACGCCACCCTCCAAGATTTTTGCATGCATCCTTTATGGCTAAAATTTCAGCATGTAGAGTTGCATCTTTCAGAGTTTCTTTCTGATTGTATCCCCTGCCTACAATTTCCCCATTTCTCACTATTACTGCTCCTATTGGAACTTCGTTTATTTCATATGCCTTATATGCCTCATTCAAGGCTTCCTTCATAAATAATTCGTCCATTGTTATTCCTTATTTTTATTATATCCAATTATAGTTTAATTCTTCACTGTTAGTCAATACATAAGTAATTATTACCTATTTACTTTTACATTCAAAAAAACTATAATATTTAAGACCTAAGTATTTGATTTGATGGAACAAAATGGCTTGGATTTTAGTCTAATATAAAGACATGCAATAAAGGAGGACAATTTGAAAAATATTATTAAGAAAATATCAGTCCTGGGACTGTGCATAGGCATTACAATAAACATGAATGGCATAACATACGCAAGCGTACTTGATGCAATAACTAATGAACCTGACTTCACGGAAGTTCAAGTTCAGGAAAATAATAGTACAGAAGAAGTCAATAATACAACAACAGAAAATAAGGATGCTGCAGTGAGCACTTTAAATTCAACTGCAAAAAGCTATTCCTTTTCAGATATTTCAGACCACTGGGCAAAAAACTGGATTGAAGAAGCTGTTAAGCTTGGCTTTGTTTCAGGTTATGAAGACGGAACATTCAAACCGGATCGTACTGTTACAAGAGCAGAATTTTCAAAGCTTTTAAACAGCGCATTGCATACAGAAAACAAAGCAGACTTAACATTCACAGATGTAAAAAAAGGTGACTGGTTTTATGCTGAAGTACAAAAATCAGTTGCTTCGGGATTTTTCTCAGGATATGAAAACAACACCTTCAAACCAAACAATCCAATCAAGCGTGAAGAAGTTGCAAAAGTTGTAAGCTGCACCATAACCACAGGAGACATTGACGGAGAAGGAGCAACCCTTCTGAAAGATTACAGCACAATACAGGAATGGGCCAAGCCAAGCGTTAATACTGTTTACAACAAGGGCTACATACTTGGATACCCAACAGGTGTGTACATGCCTGCTAAAGCCCTCACAAGGGCAGAAGCAGTAAAAATTATCTGCGACATAGTAGAAAATGAAAATATAGAGCGCGGATTCAACATCACAAATTACAATGAGTCATATTACAGCGCTGTTGTTGTAGGAAATCTGAACATCGTTGATTCCGTAGGAACAGGAAATGTGTATATAAAAAATGTTGTTGTGCTTGGGGACATTGTAATATCAGCTTCAAAGGTAAACACAGTAAATCTTTCAGATGTAAAGGCAAGAAACATAATTGTTAAAGATCAAAACAACCCGGTTAAAATAGTGTTAAACGATAATGTTACAATAGCAAAAACACAGCTGCCGTCAGTTGCACTCATACAAAGACTTGGAACAAACATAAACATATAAGAAATCTGATGTTGAGCCATACAACTTTGTAAAAGGTAATATTAATGCTATTAAACAAGAACAAATGCCGGACTTCTTAAGTCTGGCATTTCTTTGTATACAGAAAACCACTTCAGTGGCTGTTTGAGAAACCCTCAAACATTAATCTGATTTCCTTTTATAAGCCTTCATTGCGAAAATATATGCAACAACAAGAATACCAAGACACCATGCCAAAGCAATCCATATATCATTGCCTACAGTCTGACCCTCAAGCAGTGCACGGATGGCATCCACTATGGAAGTAACCGGCTGGTTTTCAGCAAAGGCACGGACCATTGGTGGCATGGAATCAGTAGGAACAAAAGCCGAACTGATAAATGGAAGGAAGATAAGAGGGTAGGAAAAGGCTCCTACACCATCCACCGATTTTGCAGACAGTCCGGCAATGGCTGCAATCCATGTCAAAGCCAGCGTAAACAACGCAATTATCCCGGCTACAGCAAGCCATGATAGTACTCCAGCCGACGAACGGAAGCCCATAATGAATGCTGCAAGAACAATTACGACAACTGAAATTGCATTGGATACCATTGAGGTCAGCACATGACCCCACAGTGCTGCTGAACGGGCAATCGGCATGGAATGGAATCGTTCGAAGATCCCGCTTTTTATATCCATAAAAAGACGGTAAGCCGTATAGGATATACCACTTGCTACTGAAATAAGCATGATGCCTGGCAGTAGATAATTCACATAGTTATCCGTGCCGGTTTGAATAGCTCCACCTAACACATATACAAACAGCATCATCATGGCAATCGGAGTGATACAAACCGTGATAATTGTATCCATGCTGCGGGAAACATGGCTCATAGAACGCCAGGCCATAACGCTAATATCGCTGAAAAAGTGTTTCTTTAAGGTTTCCATTTACATTTCCTCCCTCTTGTCTATTATTGTGAGGAATATTTCCTCCAATGTGGGCTGTTTTTCCACATACTCCGCTTTAGCAGGCGGGAACAGCATTTTTAGTTCATCAAGAGTGCCGTTTGCGATAATCTTCCCTTCATGCAGAATGGCGATTCGATCTGCAAGATGCTCGGCTTCCTCTAAATATTGGGTTGTCAGGAACACTGTTGTACCGCTATCAACTAGTTCTTTTACAGTATTCCAAACCTCTGTACGTCCCTCTGGGTCAAGTCCGGTTGTCGGTTCGTCAAGGAAGATAAGCTGTGGATTTCCTATAAGGCTCATGGCAATGTCCAGTCTGCGGCGCATACCGCCCGAATATGTGGAAACCCTTCTGTCAGCAGCATGGTCCAGTCCTAAACGGTTAAGCAGATCAACCGCAACCTGACGAGGATTGGAAACGTGACGAAGCTTAGCAATCATCATGAGATTTTCCCTGCCAGTCAATATCTCGTCTACAGCGACGAATTGCCCTGTTAAGCTGATTGACTGGCGCACATAGTCAGGCTTTGCCGATACATCGAAGCCGTTTATTGCGGCAGTTCCGCTGTCCTGTTTAAGAAGCGTGGTGAGAATTTTTATAATCGTTGTCTTTCCTGCTCCGTTGGAGCCTAGAAGAGCAAAAATACTTCCCTTTTCCACCTCAAAGTCAACATCTTTCAAGACATGAAGACCTTTATAGGATTTTTGCAGCCCCTTTACCTGAATTGCTTTTTCCAATTTCAATTTCCCCCTTTTAATTTGTTTTATCCTTCTCCTTTTTTATAGCCTTGTAAACTTCCTGATCAACTGATTCCTGATATATGTCAGCGTAAGTTTTTGAATCTTTAATCAGTTCGTCGCAAAATGACGCTACATCATTGCCCGTCACTTCCAGCACCCCTTTTCCCAAGGCAGCACCACCTTCAAATAGATCGACTATCCCTGACAGCAGACCAAATCCTTCTGAAAGCTCTACAGGTCCTACTTTGTAGAGATATTTTTGAATTTCATCATAAACAATCTGATAATCCTTCGGCAGTGCTTTGACACGTGCCATGTGCGCACGCCACTCTTTTTTTCCTTCGATGATATCCTGTATTCTCATTTTATCCCCCTATTTACCTAATTTTCTTGCAATATTATTGTTTAGCTGCTGACGCCACTTGTCACGAAAAGAATTTGCTCCTTCATCGCCAACCAGTGCTGAACAGAATCCTTTAATATCGTCTCCCAATACTTCTTGTGCACTCTGACCTTCTGCTGCCGTTTCTTCGAGCAGTTCAAGCACACCATTTATAATTGGCATGAGGTTGCGGCCGGTGAAATCTGTGTGTTCCCAAATATATAAATTAATTTTTTCCCATGCTGCTTGATAATCAGACGGCAGTTTTTTGGCTCTCAATTCAAAATTTTTATATTCTTTTGCCATGTCACTGCCCGTAATTTTTTCAAAAAAATTCATTATTTCTTCTCCTTTAATTGATTTATTTTTGATGAAACAAATTCCCACTTTTTCCAAAACCGGGAAAGTTCTTCACGCCCACCATCGTTAAGCCTATAAAACTTACGGGGCGGTCCCATATCGGATGGTTTTTTTTCTATGTCCACAAGTTTATTTTTCTCAAGTCGAACTAAAATAGTGTAAACCGTTCCTTCCACAACATCTGTGAAGCCGAGAGCATTCAGTCTTCGTGTGATTTCATAGCCGTATGTTTCTCCGCGGCTTATAATTTCAAGGACACAGCCCTCAAGCACGCCTTTGAGCATTTCTGTTAGATTTTCCAGATTAATCCCTCCTTACTATTCTGTATTACTGGTATTAAGCATTACTTATTACTGCTACATAGTAACACTTAATAGCGTAGTTGTCAAGAGGTATTTTTATCAAAATACCATAAAAGTTTTCATGCAAAAAAAGAGCCTTTTCAGGCTCTTAAGGTCTATGACAAAGTATTTTTGAAGTTGTCATTCTGAGGGCATAGCCCGAAGAATCTCATGTTTTCAATAAAGATGAGATCCTTCACTATCGTTCAGGATGACAGTGTCAGGGTTTGTCAATGGTATAAGAGCCTTTTCAGGCTCTTAAGGTATAATTCTATTACTTAATAATCATTATTTTAATTTCAGGTAGTCAAGAGTATTTTCAAATCCTGTAAGGTTTATTAAATCTACTCCCCGGTCTTCTTTTTCTCCCTGAATCCTCTTGTCAATTATCTGAAGAGTATACCCACTGTAGAACTTCTTGTCAATTGCATAATCATAGTAATAAAATACAATTGCATTGAAGGCATTTTCAACGTCTATGGACTGATTGTCAACGTCCTTTATGAGATATTCCCTGATTTCATCAAAGTCAACATTGTCAGCTGCAATTCCTTCCTTGTCTGTATATGTTACATAGCAGTACAGATTTTCTGAATTGTAGTTTTCTTCATCAAAAAGATAAAAATATTTGTTTCTTTTCATTTCTTCTGAACTTATTATGTCATAGGCAAGATTATCCTTTGTTTCATTATCTGCGCTGTCACTGTCAGTAATATTGTAATCTCTTATTACTACACTTCCATCATCCATAAGATATGAAATTACTATGTTGTTCATGTAGTAGTCCCCGTAATCGTAATCACGGCCTTTTATTAATTCTCTGTGAAGATCTGCAATATTTTCAATTGATTCTTTATCAGTGAACAATATTAATCCTCTTTCCTTCTGCCATTTCAGGAATTTATCACGGTTGTTTAAAATGTCTTCATCTAAGTCATCAATGTAGTTGAAAACATATCTGTCATTGCCCACATAAGCCATCTTGACATTGTCTATGTCTGGCACAACACCCTTGTACTGGTTTGCAAGCATTATGGTTGCTCCTGTAGCAGCAGTAAATATTACAAAACTCACTGCAAAAACCTTTAAGGACAACCTTGATATTTTAAAAGTTTTTTCGATTATTGCAACTATTATATAATAAGAAAGCAATGCCATTAATATTGATACTGTAACTTTGCTCATTACGTTGTTGTCATAGGACATTACCGAAAAAGCTGCCGGAACAATGAGGCTTGCTAGAACTGATACAAAGTATTTGTAACCGTCAAACACAATAAGGTTTCCTGTGTTTTCATTCTTCCTTTTTCTAAGAAACTTGAATATGAGCAATGTTATTCCTAAGAGTATTGTTCCAAGAAGTAATATATATATGAAATCAACAGGGTCTTCCGAATATTTAATGAAATATATATATTCCATATTGTAAAACTTGTTTACGAAATATTCCATGAGCACACTGGAGCTGAAACCCGGAACTATGTTTTCAAGTATTGAGAAAACAAACATTATTACAAGATAAATTATCAGAGGCAGGCAAAAGTTGAATATTGTCATTGTACCAGCCATTATTGTGTTACCTGCCAGTATAGAAGACAATGAAACAAGAAGTACACCGGCAGCAAGCCATGGAATTATAAACTTGAATACCTCTAAAATTTCAATTCTGAGTCCCTGAAACACAACCGACAATATAATCAAGAATAACAGGTATGTTGTAAAAATAATGTCCGTAACTATATTTATGCTCATTTGCTCCGCAATTGGAACGGGTTTAGACTTATAATAAGCAAGCTTTGAATCGTTATGAAGAAAATTATTGTCTACAAGACAATTTATAAAAACCAGTACAAATAGTTCAAATATTCCGAAAAATATGAAAAATTCCTCATCTGCCTTTAAAATATATGGTATTAGCATTGTTGTAACAAATATGATGGTTGTTGATAACAGGAACCATCCTTTTTTGGATTTAAGAGAATTAATGAGCAAAGTAAAAAATGTGTTATTTTTCTTCAGATCCATATCCGGCACCTCCCAGTTCTGTTATGAATAATTCTTCAAGGCTCATTGACAGTCTGTCAAAAAGTAAAACATTGAAGTCTTTTTTCAATTGTTTTTCAAATTCCTCTGCATCACCTGCAAGAGTGCAAATGTTTATGCTTCCTATTTTCAATGTTTTTAATATATTAAATTTACTGTAATCAGAAGTGTTAAATTCCCCTTCAACTGCAAACTGAACCCTTTTTATGTCAACCTTCATTTTTTCAAGATTTTCTTCTTTAAGTATTTTCCCCTCATGCATTATACCAACTTTGTCGCATATGTTGTCTAATTCCTTCAGGTCATGGGATGATATGATGACAGTCATTTCATTGTCCATTACTTCCTGTATGAGTACATCCCAAAATTTTCTTTTTATTACTGCATCCAGTCCGTCAACTATTTCATCCAGAAGCAAAACTCTTGGCTGTACAGATATGGCCAGCACGAAAGCTGCCTGCTTTTTCTGTCCCTTAGACATCTTGTTCAGGTTCTTATTTACATCTATGTTGAAATAATGAACAAGCTTGTTAAACTTTTCTTCCGATATGTTTTTGTACATGAGTTTTTCATAGAGGAATAATTTCTTTAAGGAATACTGATATGGAAAAAACAAACTATCCTGAACAAAATAAAAATTCTTTATTGCTTCTGATTCTTCCACAACCTTATTGTCATCAAAATAAACATTTCCTTCATCCTGATTGTAAATTGCCATTATATGTTTTAAAAGAGTTGTTTTGCCGCAGCCATTTGAACCAACCAGACCGTAAATCTGGCCTGCTTCGGCATTTATGCTCACATTGCTCAATACCTTAAAATCTCCGAATTTCTTGCTTAAATTTTCTACCCTCAGCATAATGTCCTCCTTATTTATTGTCTTCATTCAATATATTCTTAACCAGCTTTATTACATCTTCATCTTCAAGTCCAAGTTCTTTTAATGATCTAATGGTGCTGTTCAATTGTTCTTCCATGGTCCTTATGTGCACGCTCCTTATTTCATCTGCATTTTTAACAAAATTTCCTTTACCCTTCACAGTGTAAATATAATTGTCTTCCTCCAGGCTTTTGTAAGCCTTTTGAATTGTATTTGGATTTATTTTGATCATGGCCGCAAGTTCTCTTACGGATGGCATCTTTTCATCAGGCTTAAGAGCTTTTGACAAAATAAGCCTTGTCATCTCATCGTATATTTGTTCATAAATAGCCTTTGAACTATTGTTGTCAATTTTTATCATTTTACACCTCCTATCGGAATAATACTATCTGTATTAGTACACTTAGTACAGTAACTGTATTATATGTTATAGTACAGTAATTGTCAACATGAATCTATCTATTATTTTAGCCAATAATTTACAACAAAAAAGACTTGTACAAATGCACAAGTCCCTTAAACTCTTTAGATTAAATTACAGTGTATAGCCAGAAAAACAACGGTATTGTCACAAGGGAGAACAAATGGGTTATGACAACAATTTTAGAACCAAATACACCATCAGAACCATACCTTTGCGCTAAAATCGGCATTAACGTTGCAACCGGCAGGGCTGCATAAATTATAAATATCTGTTCAATCATGGGTTCAAAATCAAGGAATTTAAATATTAAAATCATTATTAACGGAGAAAGAACAAGCCTGAAAAATGTGGCATAATAAGCTTGTCTGTTTACAATTGAATCTCTCACTCCCATGGTCTTAATTTTACTTCCTATAATAATCATTGCTAAAACCGTAGTTACGTTGTTGAGTAAATCCATAAGATTTGTTGCAAACATCGGTAGTTTTATCTGCGTTATGTACAAGAACAGTCCCACATAAATTCCTATCATTCCGGGATTTAATAATATGTCTTTCACATTACTCTTGCCTTTGTCTTTTCCAATCATAATAGCCATTCCGTATGTCCACATAAGTATGATGTTTGGAGTTTGAAACATTGTTGCATAAAACATTGCTCCATTTCCATAAAGCTGATTGACAAGAGGAAATCCCATGAATCCGCAGTTCATCATAGGAACTGTAAACTTAAACATTTTTTTCTTTTCTTCATCCTTTGTGCCGATTGTGCCCAAGTTACCAAGCGCCACTAAAATAATATGAAATATAATAGCTATGCCAAGCAAGGATACACCTGTTTTAACCTGTTCAAAAGAAAATTTAATGTACATTGCCTTTATAACCATGGCTGGAATTGTGATGTTGACAAGTATAAAAGATAAGGAATTTTCTGCATCATCATTTAAAATACTCTTACTTCTTAAGTAGTACCCAACAGCCATCAATATGGCCATCAGGATTATGCTGTTCATGAGTGTTTCTAATATCATATGTATTTAAGCTCCTTTTCATTATGTCCAATTCACAAAAGAATACCATTAAACCTTTCAACTTTCAAGAAAATTTTACAAACGTTTTCTAAAATTATATTCCAATTTGTACCATGATTTTTGATTTCCATACTTAATGGCGTAAATGTACGCCCATAGCAATCGATTTTAAATTTTCAAGAAAAAACAGCACTTTTGTGCTGTCAGTTTGATGATAAAGTATATAGGACGTTGTCATTCAAAGAGTTTGCTCGAAGAATCTCATTTTTTCAGTAAAGATGAGATCCTTCACTATGGTTCAGGATGACAGCGTCAGGGTTTGTCAATAGTCTGACAGTTCGTGCTGTTAATTTAGCTGTTTTCTGTATTCTGAAACTTCTCTTTCATTTCCCAGAATAAAATGTCCCGGTACTATTTCAACCCAGGAAGGAGGATTTTTGTCATAATCAAAATGAGAACTTCCCGGATCATATGATTCAATTTTTTTGTTCCTTTCAATCCTTGGGTTAGGAGTCGGTATTGCGGACAATAAAGACCGCGTATAAGGATGCAGAGGACAATCAAAAAGCATTTCTGTTTCTGCAAGCTCAACAATTTTTCCCTTATGAATAACAGCAATTCTGTCTGAAATAAAACGAACAACAGACAAATCATGGGCAATGAACAAATATGTGAGTCCTTTTTGCTTTTGAAGTTCAGACAACAGGTTTATAACCTGGGCCCTTATTGAAACATCAAGTGCAGATATGGGCTCATCGGCAATAATAAGCTCAGGCTCCATTACCAAAGCTCTTGCTATTCCTATACGCTGCCTTTGTCCTCCGGAAAATTCGTGTGGAAAACGGCTTGCAAATTCAGGAAGAAGTCCAACATCCAGCAGTGCCCGCTCAACTATTTTTTTTCTGTTTTCTTCGGAACCGTAGTTTTTCAGATTGTACAAACCTTCCGAAACAATGTAGTCAACTTTTGCTCTTTCATTTAATGATGCCATTGGGTCCTGGAATATCATCTGAATTTTTTTTGTAAGAGCTCTGTCTGTGTCAGAGTCAATTTTTCCGCTTATTTTTTTGCCGCTGTAAATTATTTCTCCGCCGGCAGCTGGATTTATTCTTATTATAGCCCTTCCGATGGTTGTTTTTCCCGAACCTGATTCTCCTACAAGGCCGAATGTTTCTCCCTTGTATATATTGAAGTTTACATCATTTACTGCAACAAACTTATTATTTTTGTTTCCGAATTCAACTCTCAAGTTTTTAACTTCCAGCAATTTTTCCTTATTCATTTAAGGCACCCCACTTTTCTCTCATTTTTTGAATCATCAAAGGAGGTTCAACCTTTGGTGCTCTTGGATCCAAAAGCCAGGTGCGGGCCTTGTGTGTAGGGCTTACTTCAAAATAAGGAGGCCTTTGTTCAAAGTCTATTTTAAGTGCTCTTGGGTTTCTTGGGGCAAAAGCATCTCCTACAATTTCCTTGAACAGATTTGGTGGTGTTCCTTTTATTGAATACAAAGGTTCTCCCTTTATTCCAAGCTGAGGCAGTGATGACAAAAGTGCCCATGTATACGGATGCTTTGGATCAAAAAATACTTCTTCAGCAGTTCCAAGTTCCACAATGTCTCCGGCATACATTACAGCAATTCGGTCTGCGACATTTGCAACAACTCCCAGGTCATGGGTGATATAAATTATTGTAAGGTCGTATTTCTGCTGCAAATTCTTCAACAACTGCAGTATCTGAGCCTGTATTGTAACATCCAGAGCTGTTGTAGGCTCATCGCATATCAATATGTTTGGGTTGCATGCCACTGCAATGGCTATTACTACTCTTTGCCTCATTCCCCCTGAAAATTCGTGAGGATATTGCCTATATCTTCTTTCAGGATCTGTAATTCCTACATCATTTAAAATTTCTATGGTCAATCGTCTTGCTTCTTCTCCCTTTAAACCCTGATGAAGCTCAATAGATTCCTGAACTTGCTTGCCCACGGTTTTCAAAGGATTGAGACTTGTCATTGGATCCTGAAAAACCATGGCAATTTCCTTGCCTCTGATTTTTATCCAATCATCTTCTGTCTTGTACCTGGCCATGTCCTGATTTTTATACATAATTTTCCCGGACTCTATTCTTCCGTTGGCATCTAAAAGGCCCATAAATGATTTTGTGAACACTGACTTGCCTGAACCTGATTCTCCAACTATGGCAAGGCTCTCGCCCTTATGAAGGTCCAGGGATGCTCCCCTTATGGCAGTAAGTTCCTGGCCTCTTAAATTGAATTTTATTACTACATCTTCAGCTGATAATATTACTTCACCGTTTAATATTTCTTCAATTGATTTCTGTGCCATACGCCCTCCTACACATGATTTCTGGGGTCAGCAGAATCTGCAAACACATTTCCGATTACATAAAATGATACTGTTACAAGTGATATTACAGCAGCAGGGAAAAACAGCTGATACCTTGAACTTGGAACCATCATCAGAGCCCTTCCTTCATTGATGAGGTTTCCCAGTGAAGGTATATCAAGAGGAAGTCCCATTCCTATATAAGAAAGGAATACTTCATTACCTATGGCTGCAGGTATGGCCAGTGCCATTCTAAGCATTATAACAGAAACAAGGTACGGAAGGAGGTTTTTGGTTATTATCCTCTTTGTAGGAGTACCAAGACATCTTGATGCCAGGTTGTATTCTCTGTCTCTTATGATTATTATGAGATTGCGCACAAATCTTGCCATCTGTAGCCATCCGGTCATACACATTGCAAAAATTATTGTAGGAATACTTGGTTTCATAATATATGTTAAAATTATCAACACAACCGTTGTGGGTATGTTGTCCCACACGTTGTAAATTTCAGTTATTATGGCATCAAGTTTTCTTACATAACCCCAAAGAGCTCCTATGGTGATGCCAACAATTGCTTCAAACAATCCAACGGCAAAACCTATGAAAATTGATGTCCTTGTTCCGCTCCAAACCCTGGACCACAAATCCTGACCTATGGAATTAGAGCCAAACAAGAACTCCTCTCCCGGCGGAACATTCCGATATTGCAATCCTGTAGCAGGATCTATATATATTTGTGTAGGGCTTTTTTGATTTGGTAAATACGGCTGTAACAAAGTGAACACTACAATAACCGCCACTATTATCAAAAATGCCACTGCTGCTTTATTCTTCATGAATACCTGCAGTGTCGATCTCCAGAAAGAATAATTTGAATATCCGGTCAGTTCAGATTTTGATTCATCATATTCAGCAAATTCAAACATTGAAGGATCTATGTTGTCTGCCAGTTTCTTAATTGTCTTGCTGCCCATTATCTTGATCCTCCTTCACCGCTTAATTTAATCCTTGGGTCAAATGATGCCATGAGAATATCTCCAAGCATCAAACCTATTATTCCTATTGAAGAGTACAACAAAGACAACGCCTGTACCAATGTGTTGTCCTGTCTTTGAATTGCAGTTACCAGCAATCCCCCTGTTCCCGGAATTGAAAACAATGATTCAACGTAAATGGAACCGGCCACTGTGTAAAGTATGGATGCCGGAAGATATTGAGCCATTGGAACAAAAGCATTTCTCATTACGTGTCTAACCATAATTTCCTTGTTTCTTAAACCTTTTGCCCTTGCCAGTCTTACATAATCTTTGTTTAATTCATCAACCATGTATCGTCTTATCCACATTGCATAATATGCTATGTTTACAAGTGATAAGCACATTACAGGAAGTATCCAGCTCTTTGGGTCATTTTTATCAAACAGCAGCGGCAATTTAAACCACTGTGTGAAAAATACCTGTATGAGAAGATAATATATTACTGCAGGAACTGCATTAGCTCCCACAACGTAGCCTGTTCCCAGTTTGTCCCAAAATTTCCCTTTAAACCTTGCCATGAGGATACCCAGACTTAATCCAAGCACCAATGAAACAATGAGTGATGCCAAACCAAACTTCAGGGAAATCATGAGCTTTTCTCCCAATATATCAGAAATTTGAGCCTTGGGCCTGTATGTTATGGACTGACCAAAATCTCCTTTCAGCACATCTGTGTAAAAGTCTTTCAGCTGTATGTACCATGGATCTAAAAGCCCGAGATTTTCAAGCTTAGCCATTTTTTGTGCTTCATCAAGCTTATCATAGTTAGAACCGAAGTATCCTTCAACAGGCATTAAGCGCATCAGCAAAAACACAACCGTAACAACTATTATCAATGTAACAAATGATCTAAACAGCCTGCTTATATAATATTTCATGCGTTGCCTCTCCTTCTGCATTTTTTTGTTGCTAAAATAAATCAGGGGCTAGATAGCCCCCAATCCATTACAGTTTATTTTGCTGCATCTTTTATAGCTGCATCACGTGCTGCCTGCCATTCTGTTTGAGCTGCGTTGAATTCTTCTGTATTTAATGGTTTAGCCAATAGTCTTTGTCCTTTCCACCTGTTAGAGGAAATTCCAAATGCAGAGTAAGGAGTTTCAAAAGGATGAACCTGTGATGCAACGTAACCATCACCACCGCTTACGTTGTATGGAATTACAAATGCGTTGTCAACAAGCATTGCTTCAGCATTTGCAAACAGTTCATAACGTTTTGTCAAATCAGTGTATTCCGTCTTAGCTTCATTTACTAAAGCTTCATATGCATCAAAGAAATTCTTTCCATCAGCAGTAACTTCAGTTGTATACTCTGGGAAGTTGTAATTTCCTTCTCTTCTGAATGGGTCTGTATATGTCTGTGGATCTGCATAGTCAGGACCCCAATTGCATTTCATTATTGCATAGTTTCCTGCACGTCTTGTTCCATCAAGGAATCCTGTAGGAGCATGAGGAAGCAGTGTTATTTCAATAAAGTCTGAACCAAGCAATGTTTCAAGCTGTTGTTTAACAACCTGAGCTTCATTAGCCCATGAAGTTGAGTTTGTGTTGTACGGCATCAATACTTTAATTGGGAATGTAGCACCGGATGCAGTCAATTCTTCCTTAGCCTTGTCCCTTAAAGCTACAGCTTCTTTTTCGTTGAAGAATTCTCTTGCTGTAACTGCTGCTAAATTTCCTGTCTGAGTAAAGTCTACACCATTTTGTGATGCAAAGTTTGGAGGTGTTATAGTGTTTATTATTCTGTATTCTGGATTGTATGGATCTTCAGTCTTCATGGAAGCAATTCTGTTGAATCCTGCAACTACAGCTTTTCTGAAATTGGAGTTATTAACTGCCAGTTTCCAGTTTTCTGGTTCATATTCAGCATCAAATGTAGGTTTAAAGTTAAATGCGTAGAAATATGTGTATGTTCCTAATCTGCTAGGTCTTACCTGATCCTTAAGAACAGGGTCTTTCATCCATTCATCAAGACTTGCAGGAGGAATTATAACATCTGATATTTCTCCACGTTTGTACATTTCACCTGCCAGTGCAGTTGCTTCTTTGTTGTATTTGTAGTTAAGTTCTGTTATGAATATATTTGCAGCATCCCAGTATGTTGGATTCTTTTTAAGAATTCTCTGCATCTGAGGTTCAAATTCTGACAATAAATATGATCCGTTGTAAAGAAGAGCAGAGTTTGATGTTCCAAACATATCTGCCATTTCATCAAGGAATGGTCCGTATGCAGGGAAGAAACAAACATATGTAAGCATTGATTCAAAATATGGTATTGGTTCTTTCAATGTATAAACCAATGTATAATCATCTTCTGCCTTAACTCCTACCTGGGCAAAATCTGTAATTTCTTTATTAAAGTATGCTTCAGCGTTTTTAATTACACTGTAGAAAATATTTGCTGTTTCTGACTCATTTGCAGGATCTAAAAGATACTGCGCAGCACTTACAAAATCGTTCGCTGTTGTTTCAGCAACTTCATTTCCTTCATAGTCAACCCATTTTACGCCTTTTCTCAAATGGAATGTCCATGTGAGTCCGTCATCTGATGATTCCCATGATTCTGCCAAAGCAGGCTGGATTATTCCATACATGTCGTAGTCAACCAATGTATCAACCAGGTTTGCTGCCAGAGCAAAGTCAACATTTGTTGCAGTGGTCAAATAGTTTATGCTTGTTACTTCTTCAGCATAAACAGTCTTGTAAACCTGTTCTTCTGCATATTTACCGCCTTCTGTAATGTCTGCAGGTTGTTCAGATGCTGCAGGTTCTTTGGCAGGCTCTGTTGTTGTTCCGCTTGAACAAGCTGTCAGTATCATTGTCAATACTAACATTAAAGATAATATTTTTTTCATTTTTCCCTCCTCAAAATTATAAATAAATTGGCTTCAGCCAATATATTACAGCATACGTTTTCATAACGAAATAAAAATGGTGCACCTGAGAGGAATCGAACCCCCGGCACATGCCTTAGGAGGGCACTGCTCTATCCTACTGAGCTACAGATGCACATTTATTTATCTATTATTGAATATTACACTAATTTTTGATTTTTGTCAATACGCTTATTGGGTAATCGGTCTTGTGAATTTTATAATTATGCTTTTCGCGCTTTATTTAAAAAATTCTTTAAAGCGTTTATTATTAGTTATATTATGAAATTTCAACGTACGACATATTTTCACATTTTTTTCGGAGTTTTGTTGCAGAAATAATTATGCAAACGTTATTTTTAATTAATTGAAATATAATCATTATGCTGAATACATTTACGTTTTATGACTCAGCATAATGATTTTTTATCTTATTCAAACAAAGAGCTGAAAAACCTTAAAATCCTCACAAAGATATTTGTTTTTTCAATATTTTCATTTACTGTTGCATCAACTTGTCCTACTTCCTCATCATTTACAAGTATGCTTATGGTTCCAATCTTGTCGCCCTTCGATAAAGGAGCCTTCACTTCCTGGTTGTAAGTTATTTTAGTTCTTACTGTGTCTTCCTTGTTAACAAGTTTTGAGTAGTCCTGAGCAGGAAATATGTCAACTTTTCCTAATTTTGAATTTGTAATATAAACACTGTCTATGGACTGCGATGTATCAGCCAGCTTTTCCATAGTGAAGTTATTTTTGCCGTATTCAAGAAGTGTTTTTGTTTTTTCAAGCCTTTCTTCGGCAGTTGCGCTGCCCATGAGAATTGCTACAAGCCTGTAGTCCTGTCCGTTGCCTGTTACCGGCATTGTAGACACCAGACACAAACCTGCCTTGTCCGTATAACCTGTCTTAAGACCGTCAGCACCTTCAACTATTCCAAGTATGGGATTTGTTGCTGTCTTGCTGAAATTTCTTTCCGGTACAACAAGCTGAGGCTCTTTTGTTACTTCCAGCATTTGTGGATATGTCAGAAGTATGTGCCTTACAAGTTTGTAAATGTCTGAAACTGACATGTGGTTCTGACCTGTTTCATTGTCATCAATTGGAAGGCCATGAGGATTTACAAAGCTTGCAGATAAAAGACCTAGCTCTGAGGCTTTGGAATTCATCATAATTACAAAATTGTCCTCTGTTTTTCCCACATGCTCTGCAATAGCAGTTGCACAGTCATTGCCGGACACTATGAGCATACCTTTCACAAGTAGGCTCAACTTGACTGTTTCGCCGGACAATATTCCAAAGTTGCTTCCTTCAGTGGCAGCAGCATGTCCACTTATTACAACATCGTCATCAAAGGATATCTCCCCTTTTGATACTGCATCCATCATGACAAGGTATGTCATTATCTTTGTGACACTGGCCATGGCCAGCTGTTCATTTATATTGTATTCATATAAAACTTCACCAGTTTCCAGATCACCCAGCAACGCACCCTTTATATTTTCATTAATATTAATTTCGCCAAATGCAATTGTATTGGTGAGCATAATAATAACAAGGCAAAGCGAAAGCAGTTTTCTGATATTTTTCATTTGTTTCCTCCAATCTGTAATATATCAATTATATAATAGATAAAGAAGAAATGCATTATTAAATTTGAAAAACTTGCTGTCAATTATTAACTCTAGTCCAATACCCGTAGTCATTGAACTTTATTTCCACGGAAATAATAGCGCTGCAATAAATTACTTAAATTTTGCAATTCTTAAAATCCACTTTTCAATATCACGGTACACAATGTCTCGGTCTGTTTCATTCAATATTTCATGCCTGTCATCTTCATATATTTTTATGTCCAGGTTTTTCATTCCCATTGCCTTAAATTCATCATAAACCTTCTTCACACCTTTACTGAAATTTCCCACAGGATCATTTGCTCCGGACAAGAAAATCACAGGAAGTTCCTTGTTCATATTATGAAGATTATTCTTGTTATACAAACTTTCCATTCCTTTGAACATGTTATAAAATGCATTCAAAGTGAAAACAAAATCAATTCTTTTATCCTTTATATAATCATCCACTCTTTTTTCATCCTTGCTTAGCCAGTCCACTCTTGTCCTGGCAGGTTCAAACCTTTTATTGTTATTACCTATGGCAAGTTTATTTACAAAGCTGCTTCTGTACCTCCAACCCTTGAATAAAGCTATTATTCTTGTAATAATAATTCCTGACTTCAAAAGTGCATAAGGCTGATTTCCTGTTCCCATTATTATGGCTCCATGAAGTCCTTCATTGTAAATTGTTATATATTGTCTCAAAAGAAATGAGCCCATGCTGTGCCCTAAGAAGAAATATGGCTTATCTTTAAATTCAGTTTCTATAATCTTTCTAAGCTCATGCATATCCTCTATGACAGTTTTGTTTCCGTTGTCCCGGCAAAAATATCCTCTGTTTTCTTCATTGATAAGTGAATATCCATGGCCTAAGTGATCATTGCCTGCTACAAGTATACCATTTGCAGCAAGGTAACTGGCAAATTCGTTATACCTGTCCATGTGCTCAAGCATTCCATGGGAAATCTGAAGAATTCCTTTTACTTCTCCATCCGGAATCCACTTTAACCCATGAATTTTTGTTGATTTATCTGACGAGTCATAATAAAATTCTTCTTTTTTAACCATATTTACCTGCCTTCATATATTATTTGTATTAATAATATTGGTATTTTGCAAAATAGTCAATATCATGAACATTGTCATTGAAATAACTGTTATAATAATATAGAATGAAAATACAAATCTTGGAACTCGAAAGGAGTGTTGCATTATGTTAATTGTAAATTATGAAGTAAACAGCAATCCGGAGGTATATAAATACTAAGATATGCCTCCATTTAAAAACAGGAGGATTTAATTGAACATAATTGATATGAAAGAATATGGCCTCAATGAAAGGTTTATGAATGAGGCAGGCTTATATGAGGGTCTTGCTGCAGGAAGGATAATTTCCCAATTCAAAGACCTGTACAAGGCTGTCACTGAAGACGGCGAAATAACGGCACAGGTGTCAGGCAAATTCAGGTATAACGCAACAACCATTTCGGATTTTCCAGCTGTAGGTGATTTTGTCATGCTTGATAAAAAAGATATGGATGGAAATTCTATTATACACCATGTTCTCACCAGAAAAAGCGCATTCGTAAGGAAAGCTTCCGGAACAGGCAACGATGAGCAGATTGTTGCAGCCAACATAGATACGGTTTTTATATGCATGTCCTTAAACAACGATTTTAACTTGAGGAGGCTTGAGCGCTACATTGGAATAGGCTGGGACAGCGGAGCAGTTCCTGTTGTTGTTCTTACAAAAGCAGATCTTTGTAAAAATCTTGATGAAAGACTTTCTGAGCTTGAAGAAGTGTGTCTGGGGTTGGATGTTATAATTACATCCAGCATGAGCGAAGACGGATATTTATCCGTTACAAAATATATCGAACATAGCAAGACAGTTGCTTTCATTGGTTCTTCAGGAGTAGGAAAAACAACATTGATCAACAGACTTTTAGGTGAAGATGTCTATGAAACAAATGGACTTCGCAATGACGATAAAGGAAGGCACACCACAACAAGAAGAGAGCTCATAATGCTTCCTGGAAGAGGTGTTGTAATTGATACTCCGGGCATGAGAGAACTTGGCATTGAAAGTGCCGACCTGGAAAAGACTTTTTCCGACATTGATGCATTGTCAGAAGACTGCAGGTTCAGTGACTGCACCCACACAAATGAACCAGGATGTGCCGTGAAAAATGCAATTGAAAATGGAAGTTTGTCAGAAGAAAGGCTTTTAAGCTATCATAAGCTAAAAAAAGAAGCTGGATATGAAGGCTTGAATTCAAGGCAGATTGAAACAAAAAAAATAAATGAAATGTTCAAAAGTGTAGGGGGCATGAAAAATGCCCGCAAAATCATAAAAGAAAAAAATAAAAACAAATAATTGTCAACAAGTTTTAAAAGTTTTATAAAAGTTGTCAACAATTCATTGAGTTATGAACAAGGAAAGCAAAACTTTCCTTGTTTTTTAATGCTTATAAAGCTCTTTTAACTTTTTAATTTCCTCCCCATGGCCATCCAGCTCATTTGGAGTTTCAAGGAAGAAAGGAAGATCATATAAATTTGGATGGTTGATTATCCTTGAAATTGCTTCTATTCCTAAACTCCCCTCTCCTATGGTTTCATGTCGGTCCTTATGGCTGTTGAATGGATTTTTGCTGTCATTAAGGTGAATGGCATAAAGATTTTCAAGCCCAATAATTTTGTCAAACTCATCTAGAACACCATCCAGGTCATTGACAATGTCATACCCTGCATCATATACGTGACATGTATCAAGACATACCCCTATTTTTTCTCTTAACTCAATGTTATCCATAATGAGTTTCAATTCTTCAAATGTACTTCCTATTTCAGTTCCCTTTCCTGCCATGGTTTCAAGCAGCACAACAGTAGTCTGCTCAGCCTTAAGAACTTTGTTCAACAGATCAGTTATGTACCTTACTCCTTCATCTATACCCTGCTTTAAGTGGCTTCCCGGATGAAAGTTATAATAATTGTACGGAATGTATTCCATTCTTTTCAAATCATCCTCAAGCACTTCTGCAGCAAACTCCCTTGTATTTTCATCTGCCGAGCAAATATTCAATGTGTACGGCGCATGTCCTATGAGCTTTCCAAAGTTATTTTCTTTAAGCAACTTTCTTAATTTTTCAGCATCAAGTGGATCAATATCCTTTGCCTTGCTTCCTCTGGGATTACGTGTGAAAAACTGAAATGTGTTGGCTCCGATTTTCAGAGCATCTTTTCCCATTGCTTCATATCCGCCAGAGACAGATAAATGACATCCTATTTTAAACATTTTTCCTCCAATTAAAAAGTTGCTCCGCAACTCCGCTAGGGGGACCTATGTCCCCCGACCGCGCAAAAATACGTATTTTTTGCTGAGCAATCCCCGTTTTTAATATACGAGGAAAGAGAACTTTTCTCGTATATTAAAAGCCGCATTGCTGCGGCTATGTTATTGCTCTGTGCAGCTGAACAGCCATGGCACTCCATACTTGTCGGTCAGCGAGCCGTACAACTTGCTCCAGAATGTTTGCTGCAAATCCATTTCAACTGTCCCTCCACCTTTCATCTTGTCAAACCATGTTCTGATTTTTTCCGTGTCGCTTTCCAGAATTGCTATATTAATGTTGTTGCCTGTTTTAAATGGCATTCCCGGAAATGTATCAGAAAACATTATTTTCATGCCGCTTATGTTTAGATAAGTGTGCATGATTAAATTTTCCGCTTCCTTTGGAAGGGGGTTTTCCGGATTTTGCGGACCTTCTTTAAAAGTCATTACTTCATTTTTTTCAACATTAAAAACATCTGCGTAAAAATCAACTGCTTCTCTGCAATTTCCGTTAAAATTCAAATATAAACTTACAGCCATAATTTCTCCTTTACAATTTATATTTATGATTATCATATACCAAAAAATTATTACTCTAATCATATATATTTGTAAAAAATTATATTATTTGTTCTCCCTTGTAAGTTTCTCCACCGGCATTTGGCATAATGCCATATTTTTCAGACCATAATGTCTTGTATTTAACTGCCTGCGAATGAATTTTATCTGTTTCTTCAGAAATAGTCCTCATAATTTTAGCTGGAACTCCTGCTACAAGTGAAAACGGCGGTACAACCTGGTTTTCCTTGACAACTGCTCCTGCTGCAACAATGCTTCCTCTTCCTATGACAGCATTGTTCAATACAATGGCTCCCATTCCAATGAGGCAGTGGTCTTCAATTGTGCAGCCGTGAATTATTGCTCTGTGTCCTACAGTGACAAAATCCCCGATTACAGTAGAGCAGTCATCTGCAACATGGACTACGCTTCCGTCTTGAATATTTGTATACTTTCCTATCTTAATGCTGTTTACATCCCCTCGTGCAACGCAGTTGTACCAGAGACTTGAGTATTCCTCCATTGTGACAGCCCCTATTACATAAGATCCGTCAGCTATGTATGTTTTTTCGTCAATAGTAGGCATTATGCCTGCAAATTCTTTAATCATATTAACACCTTTCTAATTTATTGTTGCTTACAATTTTACTAAAATTATAATTACATTACCATATTATGATAATTTGTCAATGAGTTTAGATAAAAAAAAACCTTATTGCATATAATAAATTAAGACTGACTCTAAAGGAGAATTATGTACAACAAATACAGCACCAGCGCACTTCTTGCAACATTAATTTTTGAAGCAGTAATCATTTATACAGGAGCAAAAAGCTATATGGCCGGGCAGGAGGAAATTTTCAAGCTGTCCATTGCTGCTGTTTTTTGCCTGTTAGTTCCCTTTCTTTTAAACCATGTTGCAAACAAGAAAAAGTTAACTTTGCCTAAGAGTTTTCAGATGATTTTTTCCCTCTTTATATTTTCAGCCCTATATCTTGGAGAAATAAACAAATTTTACAGCAAATTCTGGTGGTTTGATCTGTTTCTTCACTTTGTGTCCGGATGGTATGCTGTTGTTTCATTTCTTTTTCTCATTAAGAAATCAATCAAAAATGAACAAGGGACATCCCACAAAAGGTTTGAGTTTATTAAATCCATAAGCGCCTTTTCCTTTTCTGTTTCACTGGGAACATTGTGGGAAATGTATGAATTTTCCGGAGATTATTTGTTTGGTACGGAAATGGTGAAAGGAGGTCTTGATGATACTGCAACAGACCTCTTGATTATGATTGCTGCTGCAGCTGCTACCTCTATTTATTATTACTTTAAAAACAGAAAATAATTTATAGTTCAACAACCTTGTATTCATGTCCAGTATACGGCAGGAAAATATTGAGTATGTCTGTTGTTTTAACTTTTATGGATGATGTATTTATTAATGGGTGGCATCCAAAATATTCCTGCTCAGCAGTTTCCTTGTCTATAACCAAGCTGACTTCCACTTGTTTATCGTTCATAAGACCTAAAACGCTCACTGAACCAGGTGTAATATTTAAAAGTTTTTCCATGTGCTCTCCTTCAGCAAAGGAAAGCCTGGAGCTTCCTATTTGTTTTGAAAGATTTTTTGTGAGAAACTTTTTGTCTCCAGGCATAAGCAGCAAGTAAAACTTGGACTTTGATGCATTGCACAAAAATAAATTTTTACATATTCTTGTTCCAAGAACATCCTCAACGTTTTTTAAGTCCTCTATGGATGAGGCTTCTCCATGATCGACCCTCTCAAAATGTATGCCAAGTTCTTCAAGAACTCCGTATGCTTCCATTTCTTTCTCTAATCTTCCTGTAGGGTCAGGCCTTGTGGAGTAAAGTGTTTTGTCTATGTAAATTTCGCTCATTTAATTCTTTCCATTCCTCTCATGTAAGGCCTTAAGACTTCCGGTATTGTCACAGTGCCGTCTTCATTCTGGTAGTTTTCAAGTACTGCTGCAAATGTCCTTCCCACAGCCAGTCCTGAACCGTTGAGTGTGTGAATGTACTCAACTTTTTTGTTGTCACTTCTCCTGTATCTTATGTTTGCACGTCTGGCCTGAAAATCTTCAAAGTTGGAGCATGAGGAAATTTCAACATAACGACCGTAGCTGGGCATCCATACTTCCAGGTCATAAGTCTTGGCTGAACTAAATCCCAGGTCACCGGTGCAAAGTTCAACAACCCTGTAGGGGAGTTTTAATTCTTTAAGAATATCTTCAGCAAAAATTGTTAGTATTTCAAGCTGACTGTAGGAATCCTCAGGAGTTGAATACATGACCATTTCAACCTTGTCAAACTGATGGTTTCTTATGAGTCCTCTTGTATCCCTTCCGGCTGAACCTGCTTCAGCCCTGAAGCATGGGGTGTATGCAGTCATGTACATGGGTAATTTTGCTCCGTCAAGCACTTCATCTCTGAAAATGTTTGTTACCGGAACTTCAGCTGTTGGTATGAGATAGTAATCTTTGCTTTTTAACTTGAACATGTCATCTTCAAATTTGGGAAGCTGTCCTGTACCTATCATGCTTTCTTTGTTTACCATGAAAGGTGGTGCAATTTCTGTGAACCCATGATCAACAGTGTGCTTGTCAAGCATGTAGGATATTATTGATCTTTCAAGGAGTGCCCCTAATCCTTTGAACATTGAAAAACGCGGTCCTGTTATTTTAACAGCCCTTTCGAAATCAAGAATATTCAATTTTGTTCCAATGTCCCAGTGAGCCATGGGCTCAAAATCAAAATTTCTGCTCTCGCCCCATCGCCTTACTTCCATGTTGTCTCTATCAGTCTTTCCTACTGCAATTTGAGAGTTAGGTACATTAGGAATTTTTAATAGCTCTTCTTCAATTTTTATATCAAGACATTTGATTTCATCATCAATTATTCTTATTCTATCAGCAATATCCTTCATTTCCTTCAATGTGCCTGAAACATCTAAACCTTGTTTTTTCATGGAAGGAACCTGCTTAGACACCTTGTTCTGCTCTGATTTCATGTTTTCTGATTCTACCAGCCTTTTTCTTCTTTCAGTGTCAAGTTCAAGTAAACAGCCAATGCTCAGATTTGGATTTCTTCTTTTCAAAAGACTTTCAACTTCTTCATGATTATATCTGATTCTTTTGATGTCTAACATTTAATACCTCCATAGAACAAATACTCTACTGTTTTTCCTATTATATAAAAAAATCCCGTCTCATAGAGACGAGAGATACTCGCGGTGCACTCAAAATTATACCCCTAATGATTAAAATTAATGACCTAGATATCTGACTACATCTGTATCTTTAATAAATCATTCCGTCATCACAATTGGATAATACCGCAGTAGTTAAAATTTGTCAAGATTTTAGTGGACTGCCGGTGTTAATATGCAAAGCGCTTCTGCTTCTTCATCATAATTGTTGTGAATCATGTGTCCGTTGTTTTCCGGAACACATATGCTGTCCCCCTTTGACACTGTATACACCTTTTCCCCTACTTTGCAGTCAATTTTTCCTTTGAAAACATAAATGTATTCTTTTGCATCATTAATAATTTTGTTTTCGCTAACTGAGGTTTTAGGTTTAAGCTTGAATAAAAAGGCTTCCATACCTGCATTTTTCTCACCCTTATTTGTCACAGGAGTAATATATTCAAGTTCAATGTTTATATTTCCGAATTTCACTTTTGTTCTTTCATCTTCATGCATCTTAACCACGTTGGCATCACTGTCTTCCATAAACAGAACAGACAACGGAATGTCAAGCGCCTGGGACAACCTCTTCAATACCGACAGCGAAGGAGAAATCAAATCTCTTTCTATTTGCGAAATATAGCCTGAGGTTACATCAATTTTCTCAGACAACTCCACTATTGTTAAATTTTTGCTCTTTCTGATATTCCTAATCTTTTCTCCAATCAATTTAGTACCCTCGTCATTGTAATACTGTTACAACCATTATACACCAAAAAATTTGTATGTCACGTAAATGTTTTAATAAATATTAAAATTTTCCTAACAAACTATATAATACAAGAAGCTTTTTCAACTATTTCACTTAAGCATTATTTGTTAATATTTGCGCACTATAGCAGCATAAAACAACTTTTTATATTTAACAAGTACTTTTAATTTTTTCTTTTCATATAATGCACAATATGATATAATTATCTATTAAATATTTATTTTAATTAATTAATATTTGTGCGGTTTTAAAAGGGGAAATAATATGATTGAATATAACGACAAATACTTAGAAGAAATTCAATACCTTGAAGAAATAATAAACTTATTGAAATATAAATTGGACATTGAAACAAGCAATCTTGAGGAACAGAAGATAGATCTTATTGCTGCGAGAAAAGAAATGTGGGAAAACACAACCCATTCATCAGCGGATTTTGACAAACTTTCAGACCTAAACCAATATTTAAGCGCCTTACAGGCACAAACTTTCACATATACGGAACTGGCCAAGAGAATCTCCAAGTATGAAAAGATGCTCGACAGCCCTTATTTTGCAAGGATTGATTTCACTGAGCATGGCTATGATGACACAGATAAAATATATATAGGACTTTTCAACTTGATGGATGAAGAAACCCATGACATAAAAGTCTATGATTGGCGTGCTCCAATTTCAAGCGTATATTACAGAAATGAACTAGGTCCTGTGGAATACAAAGCTCCTGCCGGAATAATCAAAGGAACAATTACTCTAAAAAGACAGTACAAAATAACAAAAGGTGAAATGGAATATTTTTTCGACAGCAACATCAACATACTTGATGAAATGCTCATGGAAGCACTGTCACAAAACATGACTTCCAAAATGAAAACAATTGTTGAAACTATTCAAAAGCAACAGGACCTTATAATAAGAGACCTGGAAAATGATCTTCTTGTTGTTCAAGGAGTGGCTGGAAGCGGAAAATCATCTGTTGCGCTGCACAGAATAGCATTTTTAATGTATCAGGGACTTAATTACAAGTTAAGCGCCAACAACATCATCGTAATTTCACCTAATCCCCTGTTTTCAAAGTATATCTCCAATGTTCTTCCAGAGTTAGGAGAAGACAACATCAACGAATTCACATTTGAAAACATCTTCTCTAAACTTTATGAAAGCAGACTGTCTGTTAAAACTAAAAGCGAAAACTTTGAAAATATAATATGTGCTGCTACAGAAGAAGAACGAAACTTCTTAAGGTCTTACAACGAGTTCAAGGGATCTAAAACTTTTAAGGAAATATTGGACCGTTTTGTGTATTATTTTGAGCACAAAATGATAAAATTTGAAGATGTGTATTTCAACGGTGAAGTTCTAGAAACAAAACAGCTTTTAAAGTCGTTCTTATTAAGCGGAAAGCTCAATATGCCAACTGTAAAAAAACTAAAAATAATGGAAAACAGAATTATAGAAAAACTCCACGAAAGGAAATTGTCAAGACGAAGCAAAATTGAAAAGGCTGTTGTGAAGCTGAACCAACATGAATTTGAATCCAAATCATTTACGAGAATGTTGGCTGCCAAAGAAACTGCTTCTTTTATTAAAAATTTGCACAATTTCACGGAATTTGACTGTTTTGAACTTTACAAGACACTTTTTGAAAACCGCAAAATTTTCAATGCAGTATCAAAAGGACTGATTCTTCCTGAAAATATTGAAAAAATAATTGATTACACAAATCAAAACCTTCAGGACAGGTACAATATTCCCTATGCAGACGGTATGGGTCTTGTTTATCTTAAGATAAAAGCTGAAGGTTGTGACTTGTTCAGAGACATCAAACAAGTTGTGGTTGATGAGGCGCAGGATTATTACCCCATTCATTACCACATCTTAAAAAATCTATACAGAGATGCGCGTTTCACTGTGGTTGGCGATGTAAATCAGTCCGTTGAAAAGAAAAGCGACGTTTCAATTTATGATGATATAATTGAAATATTCGGTTTTGAAAAAAACAACAAAGTATTTTTGAACAAGAGCTACAGAAGCTCTTATGAAATAAGCAAGTTCAGCTCAAAACTCCTTGAGGAAGGTACGTATACTGAGTACTTCAAAAGAAATGAGGAAGAACCTGAAATCGTTCAGTGCAAAACAACAGATGAGCTTGACAACAAGCTTATTAAAGATATTGAAAATTATAAATCACAGGGATTAAACACAGTGGCTATAATCTGCAAGAACAGAAAGACTGCAGCCGATTTATATTTCAGAATAGCAGGGCGCACAAAGGTTAAGCTTGTAGATTACCTCGAAGAACAAAGCATAACAGGTACAATCATAGTTCCCGTATACCTTGCAAAAGGACTTGAATTCGATGCTGTTATGGTTTACGGAACCGAAAACAAAACTTACAATACAGATTATGACAAGAAGCTTCTTTACATTGCTTGTACAAGAGCCCTTCACAGGCTGTCGCTGTAC
This sequence comes from Sedimentibacter sp. B4, assembly GCF_000309315.1. NCBI lineage: Bacteria > Bacillati > Bacillota > Tissierellia > Sedimentibacter > Sedimentibacter sp. B4. The sequence goes on along the minus strand of NZ_CANG01000902.1, from coordinate 3,250 downwards.
TACACAGGAAAAATAACCAGGTATTTAAAGTAGACAAAAGCCGCTATGCGGCTTTTGTTATTATAACTCTTGATTTTTAGTTAATATTGTCATATAATTTAAATGATTAGTTTGCGGGTGTAGCTTAGTGGCAGAGTTCCGGCTTCCCAAGCCGGCTGTGTGGGTTCGATTCCCATCACCCGCTCTTGCAGAAAATGTGCTGTTATAACAGCACATTTTTATATTGAATATATATCCGAAAATTCTATGTTTATTTTTTCAGATTTGTTATCCATGAACATGATAAAATTCTTATTTTCTGTTTCATCGATTAGTCTTGCCGGAAGAATTATTTTAAATGTACTTCCTTCTCCCAACTTGCTTTCCACTCTTATTTCACCTCCATGCATTTCCACCAGTGATTTGACCAGAGCCAAACCAATGCCGCTGCCTTCTGCATTTCTTGAAAGTGTCTTGTCTATCTGATGGAACCTTTCAAATATCACATTCAGATATTCTTTTTCCATTCCAACTCCATTGTCTTTGATATCTATCTCAACACAATCTCCTTCATCCTGCACAGTTACTGTTATTTCATTGCTTTTATCGGAAAATTTAATTGCATTTGACATGAGATTTAAGATGATTCTTTCAATTTTATATGAATCCACTGCCATTATCTTTTCTTCTGTATTGGTGTCGAAAATGACACTCAGCCCCTTACCTTCAATATAATGATATATTGATTGCACAATGTCTTCAACAAGTTCTACAATATTCACATTTTGAAGATTTAAATCCAGATGACCTGACTCAATTTTAGACAGGTCCACTATGTTATTCACAAGTTTAGTAAGCCTGTAGCAGTTTTGTTTGATTATTTTCATATTTCTTTCAAATGATCCCTTGTTTTTTTCATTCAAACCTTCCGACAGCTGCATGCTCATGAGCTGGTTTGCGCTGAAAATTACATTCAATGGAGTTTTAAGCTCATGGGTTATATTTATAAAAAATTCTTCTTCCATTTCTAATGATTTTTTTGCCAGATTTCTTTCAGTAACTTCATTTGTTACATCAATGCACATTACTGCAAGTTCTGCAACTTCATTGTTTAACTTGAAAACAGGTTGAAAAATAACCCTGTAATGCTTTTCTTCCCCGGAAATTGAAAGCTGTTTTGTATATGAATAATTGAACATTTTATTGCTCATTCTTGACTCATCATTGAGCACCTTCATAAGATGGTCGATGTTAACGGACTTTTCATCAAAGCACTCATATATACTTTTCCCGGCAATATCATTCATGTGAGGCAACTCAGGAAATACTTCCTTTAAAATTTCATAAAACATTCTGTTTATACCAACTACCCTCAACACTGGATAAGATACCCTCAGAAAACCCATATTCATGCTGTTTATAATGCTGTTCAACGTATCATACTGAGTCTGGAAATATAGATTTTCTTCATATTTTACCCTTTCTGTGACATCACTGAGCAACACTATGGACTTTTCAATATTTCCGCTCTCATCATATATGGGTGCCCCATTAGCATTGAAATGATGCTCTCCATAAGGTCCTTTACTTGAAAAAATAAAATTCTTAACTACCTCACCATTTTGTATTCGCGGCAGGGGCATTTTATCAAGTTTTATTTCCTTGCCATCCAGATCAAAGTATTTTGTGTGAACAAGTGTGTCTCCAAGTTTTTTAACTGAATCTGACTTATATATGATTTCCTTGGCCTTTTTATTCATTTTTACATAGTTGCCTTCATTATCTATTATAAACAGCCCATCTGACATATTTTCAAAAATTGCTTCTAACTGCTTGTTTTTTTGTTCTATTTCTTTCCTCTGAACTACTCTCTTAGTAACTTCCAAAATAGACATCAAAATATATTTATTTTCATTTCCATCAGGCATAGTAACCAGTGATATGTTCCAGAAGGATGTTCCCCTTTTCATGTTAAATACTTCGTATTCTTCTTCAAAATAAGGCATGCCGGTAGAAATAACTATGTTAAAGAAGTCTTGCATTTTACTGTTTTCAAAATCCGGCACAATCTCACTTATCTTTTTCCCTATAATTGTTTCTATATTGTTGTAAGGTTCGTCCAACGTCTTGATAAATTCTTCATTTACCTTAAGAACTCTCAAATCGGGGCAACTCATTACAATAAAACCGGTGTTTTTATCTGTGCTGAGCTTTTCAATTACGCTGAAGCTTTTGTTGAACATATAGCCTTTTTCTGTTTCGAAAATATACAGACTTTTCTCTTTTTCCAAATCTATGCATCTTATGGCTACTTCAATAGGTTCAAGCAACTTACTAAATATATATGAACATACACTTTTATTTTTGAAATCATGTCCCAACTGGAAATCAGTTTTTAATTTTTTTTCTATATGCTTGATTGAACATCCTGTAATTTCTTCATTGCAATATCCAGTAAGTGATGTAAATTCGGCGCTGGTTTCCATAACAATGCCTTCTCTTACCAACAAAAACGGCTTGCTTGAAAAATTCTTCATTTCTGCATAATCACCCCTTGTCTGATAGTTTATATTATTATAGCACACAATACTTAAGTATATTTTTCTTTTCTGTTAAGTTTCTATTAAAAATACATTAGTACAAAATAAAAAAAGATGCCAAAAGACATCCTGCATAACAATATGTATAAAGCTGCCGACGGGAATCGAACCCACGACCTACGCATTACGAGTGCGTCGCTCTACCTGCTGAGCCACGGCAGCACATATATATAATTTAATACTTTTTGAAAGATTTGTAAACATTAATTTCAAATATTTGGGTATTATTCATTTTGGTATTTCCTAGGAAATAATGTCGTAACACCTCGAAATTTGATTCATATATTATAGTAAATAAATTAAAATAAAGGAGAGTCAAAATGGACAAAAATAAAAAAAATAACATTCAAAATGAGAATGGTATAAATGATAACATTGAACCTGACATGAATAACAACAGCATGTATTATATGGATAATATGAATAATATGAACAACAATGTTTATTCTAACCGTTATAACAATGGTAGATATGACAGCAACTGGCGTCTTGATAACTATTATGATTATAACAGAAGAAATGACAGGCGTTATGACAGAGATTATTATGATAGAATGAGATACTATCAATATCCTTACTGCGACAGATACGGCAGGTGTGAAAACCCTATATGGTGGATGTTCTGGCCGTTATTCTTCCTATAAAAGTGAAACAAAAAATATACTTACTTT
>NZ_CANG01000903.1:0-81140 GCF_000309315.1 Sedimentibacter sp. B4 | reverse complement strand
ACATTCCCTTCCTGTTCACATGGATGGAGCAAGACTGTTCAATGCTGCAATATCATTGGGAGTCGATGTTAAGGAACTTGCTGCATGTGCCGACACAGTTATGTTTTGTCTTTCTAAGGGTCTGGCGGCTCCGGCAGGGTCAATGCTTGCAGGAAGCAAATCATTCATAGATAGGGCAAGAAAAAACAGAAAATTAATGGGCGGCGGAATGAGACAGGTTGGAATACTTGCAGCTGCCGGAATAATTGCGCTGGAAAAAATGACAGAAAGACTTGAAGAAGACCACAAAAATGCAAAATACATGGCTGAAGAACTTTCAAAGATTGATGGAGTAAAGGTTGTAACTGACAGGCTCGACATAGACATGGTGTTCTTTGAAATCAGCGAAGAAATAGTTTCAAGCAATACACTTGTTGAAAAGCTCTATGAGAAAAACATAAAAATTAACGGTGCAGAAGGCGGCGAATACCGTTTTGTATGCCACATAGGAGTTTCAAGAGAAGACATTGATTTCACCATAAAATGTCTAAAAGAAATTATAAAATAATTTTATTGCCGCAGGAGTGTTTCTGCGGCAATTGATTAATTCAGTTAACTGTGGTATACTAAGGAAAAATTAATCCGGAGAAGAATATGGAAAATATCAGCTTAAATCCAATTAAGAGCAAGAAGGCATATATGCAGATAGTTGAAGGCATACTTAACAGCATACATGAAAACAAGATTGAATATGGAGATAAGCTATACAGTGAGCCTGAACTGACAAAAATGCTCAATGTAAGCAGGCCTACACTTAGAGAAGCCTTGAGAGTGCTGGAGTTTCTAGGTATTGTTACCGTAAGTCCCCGCAAGGGAATAAGAATCAATAAACCGGACATGACTGACAGCTACATGCCGCTTATTTATATGTTGATGTTTGAAAAAACCACGGAGCTTGAATTGTTTGAACTAAGACGTGCAATACAGATTGCCATGGCTGAAGCTGCAGCAAGAAACAGATCACAGGAAGATTTGCATGTTCTGGAAGAAATCATAAAAAACCACAAGGAACACATAAATGAAGACTACGAAATATTTGCAAGACTGGATTATGATTTTCACCAGCAGGTAGTCAAGTGTTCAGGCAACGACATGTGTTTCAAGCTTATGGAAACTTTGAACATTCTCATGAAGAAGCAAATGGTTGAAACTATATACAACCTTCCTGTGGAAGACCGCAAGCTCACAGTGAATCTCCACGAAAGAGTGTACGAATCCATACGGGATCAAAAACCTGAACAAGCAAGAGAAAACATGCAGGAGCACATGGAAAGGCCATACAGGTTTTACAAAAATAAATCCAAGTAAAAAAACAGACGTAATCTTCAGACTTGACAAACTAAATTTCAACGAGTTGTAGGGGCGAATCTTGTATCCGCTCGTGTTTCGGGAGGACAGTAGTCCTCCCCACGGTATTGAAAAACCATATCAACATAAAAACAGACGATGATCTGTTTTTTTGTTTGTTATTTTTACACTTAATATCATTGACAGCATTTAGTAATTGTGCTACACTTTCTTCAATCAGTTAACTAAATTAATTCAATCAATCATGCAAGCGGAGGACCAATGGAAAATAATAATACCTTTGCTGAAATGTACAGTGAGTACCTGAGGGACGAATCCCGTCAGACAGGAACCGCACAGAGCATTTCATTTCCAAAGACAGAAGAAGAAATCATACATTCCATAAAGGAATGTGCTTATAAAAATATGGAAATAACAACACAGGGAGCGAGAACGGGACTTGCTGCTTCTGCTGTCCCTTTTGGCGGCCACATCATAAATCTCAGCAAGATGAACAAAGTTACAGGAGCAAGATATGACCATGAAAATGAACGCTTCTTCTTGAGGGTTCAGCCAGGTGTTCTTTTGACGGAAGTGAGAAAATATCTCGCTAACAAATCATTTGTGACTATGGACTGGGATGAGCAATCAATGGAAGCGCTTAATAATATGGAAAAAAATCAGTGGTTTTATTCTACGGATCCAACAGAAATTTCTGCTTCCATAGGAGGGATGGCTGCATGCAACGCATCCGGAGCAAAAAGCTTCAGATATGGTTCAACCAGGGATCACGTTGAATCACTTCGTGTTGTTCTTGCAGACGGGGATGTGCTGAGCCTAAAAAGAGGACAGTACATGGCTAGTAATGGACACTTTCAGCTGATCACAAAGAGCGGAAGAACAATTAAGGGAGAACTTCCAAAATATAAGATGCCTCTTGTGAGGAAAAACACTTCCGGATACTACAACAAGCCTGACATGGACATGATTGACTTATTTCTTGGTTCGGACGGAACTCTTGGAATAATAAGCGAAATAGAAATTGAACTGAATAAAAAGCAAGGAGCAAACTGGGGAGTTACTGTCTTCATGCCGGATGAGGACAAGGCTCTTGATCTGGTGCGCGCAGCCCGGGGAGAGAAGATTTTTGATGATATGAAGGCGCTTAGCATAAAACCTTCAGCAATTGAATTTTTTAGCCACAATGCACTGGAAATGCTTAAGGTTCAGCAAAAAAAAAATCCCGCCTTTTCATCCATACAGGAAATTAAGGACGTCTATCACACAGCTGTCTACATAGAAATAGAAGGTGATTCTGATAACGAAATATGGAGTGGAATTGATAGTCTTGGAACTTATATAGAAAAACTTGGAGGAGACGAAGATGCAACCTGGGTTGCAAACAATGCAACAAGCCTTGAAAAGCTTCACAGTTTCAGGCATGCATGCCCGGAATGCGTGAACATGCAAATAGACATTGCCAAGAAAACTGACTCAAGAATTACTAAGCTTGGGACAGATATGTCCGTTCCTGATGACAAGCTGAAAGAAGTGATGAAAATGTACAATGAAGACATCCAAAAAAATAATCTTCATGCTGTCATATTTGGTCATGTAGGCAACAACCACCTCCATGTTAACACAATTCCAAGAAACATGGAAGAATATAAAAAAGGAAAGGAACTTTATCTCACATGGGCTGAGAAAATTGCGGCCATGGGAGGAGCTGTTTCTGCTGAACACGGGGTTGGAAAGCTTAAGGTTCCTTTTCTTCAAAAAATGTACAGCTATGAAGAGCTGGATGAAATGAGAAGTATAAAAAAATTATTTGACCCTGATCAGCTATTAAACAGAGGCGCTGTATTTCCATATGTAAAGGAGGAGGACATATAATGAAAATAATTGTATGCATAAAGCAAGTTCCGGGAACCAATGAAGTAAAAATGGATCCTGCAACAAATACAATAATAAGAGAAAATGTTGCATCCATCATAAATCCCTTTGACACTTATGCCATTGAAGAAGCTGTGCGCATAAAGGAAAAATACGGTGCTGAAGTTTACGGCCTTTCCATGGGGATACCAGCGGCCACTGAAATGCTCAGAGAAGCAATTTCACTTAAAATAGACAGGGCAATGCTTCTGACTGACAGAAAATTTGCCGGAGCAGACACGCTTGCAACATCCTATGCTCTCAGCAGAGGAGTTGAAAAAATTGGAGCATATGATCTTATTATATGCGGCAAACAGGCAACGGATGGAGATACTGCCCAAGTGGGACCAAGCCTTGCAAAGACATTGGGAATTGCCTATGCAACAGACATAAGCAAAATAATTGAATTAAACTGCGACTTTATGCGCTGCATGAAAATAACAGATGACGGATATGAAGAAATAGAAATAAAGCTTCCAGCCCTCATAACAGTTGTGAAGGAAATAAACATGCCAAGGCTTCCTTCCATAAAAAGCATGAGAAATGCTAAAAATGCGGAAATTGAAATTGTCACATCAAAGGATGCAGCAGCTGATGAAAACAGATCAGGCCTCAAGGGGTCACCAACACAAGTTAGAAAGACATTTGTTCCTGTTCATGATGTGAACAGTATCTACCTATGGGGCACACCTTTCGAACAATCGAAGAAATTAGCTGAAATATTGCTGGGGAAGGAATCGTAATATGGCAAACATAAGCATAATTAAAGAAAAATGTGTTGGCTGCAAGAAGTGTGTGGGAGCATGCCCCTTTGGAGCCATTGAAATTAAGGATAAAAAAGCAGACATAAATGAAAAATGTACATTGTGCGGTTCATGTTCTGATAGCTGCAAGTTTAGTGCAATTAATTTTGTAAGAGATGAAATTGTTCAAAAAGATTTAAGCTCTTACAGAGGAATATGGGTTTTCGCCGAGCAAAGATATGGGAAGTTAAAGACAGTGTCACTTGAACTCCTGGGAAAAGCAAGAGATCTTTCGAAAAATTTAGAAGTGCCTGTTACTGCGGTACTCATTGGTAACAACATAAAAAGTCTTGCACAGGAACTCTGTGCATATGGAGCTGATGAAGTTCTGGTTATGGAAGCAGAATGGCTGGATGATTTCAACGACCATGTGTATGGAGAAGTGATGATACAGCTTATTAATGAGTATAAGCCTGAAATAGTACTCATAGGTGCAACATCAAACGGAAGGTCTTTAGCTCCCCACATTTCATCCACATTGAGAACAGGACTTACTGCAGACTGCACTGTGCTTGAAGCTGACAAGGAAGAAAGACTTCTTCTCCAGACAAGGCCTGCATTTGGCGGAAACCTCATGGCAACCATAGTGTGCCCCAACAACCGCCCACAAATGGCTACAGTAAGACCAAAAGTTTTCAAGCCCCTTTTGCCTGACTATACAAAAACAGGAAAAATAACAATCCTTCCTGTTCCCTCTCCAATAGAAAGTTTTGTAAAGAAAATCAGAAACATTGACAATGAAGAAGGAGCAAATCTTTCCGATGCAGATATTATTGTAAGTGTGGGAAGAGGAATAGGAAGTGCAAAAAATATACAGCTCGCACAGGAACTGGCAGATGCCCTTGGAGGAGCATTAGGATCTTCAAGGCCTGTAGTTGACCAGGGATGGATGCCCTACAGTCAACAGGTTGGACAGACAGGCAAGACAGTTGCTCCAAAAGTATATATTGCATGCGGAATATCCGGAGCAATTCAGCATCTTGCAGGACTTGCAGATATAGAAACAATAGTTGCAATAAACATTGATCCTGATGCGCCAATATTCAAGGTTGCAAACTACTGCATAGTAGGAGACGTTAGAGAAATTCTGCCTCTTTTAATAAAGGAAATAAAAGACGCAAAAAAATAACATGGCATGTAGTACACCATGTCAGTCTGATAACAAATTTGTTTCAATGATGTAGGGGAGGACTACTGCTCTCCCGCATATAACAAAATTATTGAGGTAATAACTTCGGGCGGACATAAGATCCGCCCCTACATTTTGTGAAAAATTATGTTGCTTATAATAGTCATTTTACTCTTCAAAATAATCGTAAAGAAGTTCCATCTGCTCGTAAGTAAGCATTCCTACATAACCTCTTACGGCTTCTCCTTTTTTATTTACTGCAATTGTTGTAGGATATGAGCGTATGCCGTAATTGTTTGACACAGCCATGTCCTTATCCAGTACTACAGTTAGATTTAAGTTGTTTTCTTCCATGAACTTCTGAACAATTTCTTTTGACTCCCCAACATTCACAGTTAAAACGAGCAAATCGTCCTTGTATGTTTCCTGAAGTTTTTGAAGGTCAGGCATTTCAATAACGCAGTACCCGCACCATGTAGCCCAGAAATTTATTATTACATTTTTGTCTCTCATTTCGCTGAGTCTAATTGTTGTGCCGTCCAGAGATTCAAGTTCAAAATCGGGGGCTATTATTGCATCTTCGGAAGTCTGTGGATTTTCCTGTTTCTGAGTGCTCGTGTTTTTATTTTCTTCAGTCTTATTTTTCCCGGAGCATCCTGAAGCAATTAAGGCTATTATTAGTGCTAAAATTAAGATTTTTTTCATATACATCCCTCGCATTCGTCATTAAGCTAATACCCATACTGAAACAATTTTAATCACAAATCTCGATGCCTTTTACTGTTGTTTTTGTTTTAAATGTATGGGGAAATTCTTTTACAATGTTATTATATGCTTCTTCTAGACTTTGTTTGCTTTCAAAAAAACCAAGTACTGCTGAGCCGCTTCCTGTCATACGTGATGCTACCGCCTTATTTTCAAGCAATAAGTTAATAATATCTTTTATTTCAGGATAAAATTTTTCAACAACTTTTTCAAGGGTGTTTGAAGTCGATATAGCAGCCTTGTAAAATTCACCGGAGTTTATAAATTCAATTATTTTGTTATCTTTGAATGAATTGTAATCCTGTGGCAGAAGATTTTTGTAAACAAATGCCGTAGACATTGAAAAATCAGGTTTTATAATCAATATATTTTCCCACTTAAAATCATTAAGCCTGCTTAATTTTTCACCAATGCCTTCTGCAAGGTAAGTTCCTCCAAGAATGCAGAAGGGTACATCAGCTCCAACCTTTAGTCCAATGTTAAGCATTTCTTCCTGGGACATGTTTAAGTTCCACAGTTTGTTAAGTCCCTCAATTACAGCTGCGCAGTTACTGCTTCCTCCTGCAAGACCAGCTTCTGATGGAATTTGCTTTTTGATTCTAATTATAACTCCGTACTTGATATTATACAGTGCTTTTATAATATCAGCTGATTTCCAGCAAGTGTTTCTTTGGTCTGTTGGAATTAAAGGATTGCTGCATTCAATTTCTATTTTGTCTTCAGTAATTGAATCAATGGTAATTTCATCGTAAAGGTCGATTGACTGCATAACGGATTTAATAAGATGGTAACCGTCTTGGCGCCTTCCTTCGATGTCAAGAAAAAGGTTTATTTTTGCATATGATTTCAACTTCACCATAGGAACCTCACATAAATATAATATGAATATTATATAGCAAACACAATCTATTAACAATGAATTTAAAATTATTTTCAATTTTTTCAAAACTAATGTTTAAAAAATAAAATGTCGGGTATAAATATATTACAACATAAGTTTTACATATTTTCTAATATTTAGCTTCAATAAAATTCATGGTATTAAGCATTAAGTTAATGGTTTAAATTTAGTAAAGATTTAATAGATATAAATTTATATCGGCAGTTTAGATTTAAAATTAATTAAATAAAGCTATTGGATCAAAAATTAAATGATTTTAATCAAGATTTAGGCTTTAAAATTAAAATATTTAAATTTACGCAAAAGATTAAGATTAATATCAGTTAAAGATTATGAGTTTAAGTAGTTTATTTATAAACTTAAAACACATTGAATTTCCTGAATGTTGAGGTATTAAATTATTAGATGATGTAAAACAAATGTTAACAACAGATGAATGGAAGAGGTGAGTCCTCCAAACACAGAAAGTGAAATGCTAAAAGAATAACACCCGGTTTTCTAGTGTGTAACTGCAGAAAACCGGGTGTTATTAATTTTTGAAATATTTAGTTTAAAACAGATTCTTTTTCACAAGTATGAAACCAACTGTTGCAGCTGTCACTACTGAAATTCCTAAAATAATCCAGAATCCAAAAGGAGAGTTTGCAAAGGGCATATTTACCATGTTCATTCCAAAGAAACTTGAAAACATGGTTGGAATTGCCATCAATATTGTTATTGACGTCAATAGTTTCATTACTATATTCAGATTGTTGGATATTATGGAAGCAAATGCATCCATGGTTCCGCTTAGTATTCCTGAGTATATGTTGGCCATTTCAATGGCCTGTTTGTTTTCAATTATTACATCTTCAAGCAAATCTTCGTCTTCGGTATATTTCTTGATGATGTTGATTCTTAATATCTTTTCAAGCACAACCTGGTTTGCCTTCAAAGAAGTTGTAATGTAAACCAATGATTTTTCAAGGTCAAGAAGCTGAATCAGCTCTTTGTTTTTCATTGATTCATGAAGCTGTTTTTCAATAAAATTGCTCATTCTGTCAATTTGTCTCAGGTACAACAGGTACCTCTGAGCATTTTTATACAATATCTGATACAAAAATCTGTATTTTTTGTATGTGTAGAATGTACGGATTGAGTTTTTCTCAAACTGATCCAGTACAATTGAATTTTTCAAGCATACTGTTATGATGTTTTTATCGGTTATAATAATTCCTAGAGGAAGTGTCTCATAAATAATATGATCATCAGTTTTTTCCACATATGGAGTATCCACTAAAATTAAAACCTGATCGTTTTCACTTTCTAAACGTGCACTTTCTTCCTCGTCCAGAGCAGCCCTTAAGTAATCCCTGTCAACACCCAGCTCATCCTCGATTCTGTCCAGTTCTTCCGTAGTAGGCTCTACAAGGTTGATCCAAGCACCGTCCTCAATTTCTTCCAGCTTGAATAAAGTGTCGTCAATGGTTTTGAATATATCAAGCATCTTTCACCTCAATTTAATAATAGATTTTCTCTATTGCCAAATTGAAATACAATCAGTAATAGAGAAGTATTCAGTTGTTTTTAACAATTTTATAGACTTGACCGTAGGGACCTCATCCATTACTTTCACATCCTTTTTTATATGATTAATTGCCTTTATTATAATAGTCTATTTTAATGTGTTTTGCAAGACAATTATACGCAAATTAAAGAAAAAGAGAATAAATTTTATGTTAATGGTTAAGATAAAAGCAAATGAATTATATTTCACCACTTTTCATATAATATAGTATAGAAGGTGATTTTTTGACAGTGAGTTCTGTAACAAGAGTAAAGGGAATTGTTGAAGGCTGTGTAGGACAGAAGGTTAAATTCAAAATAAAAAAAGGCAAAAGCAAGCCTCTTATAAGCGAAGGGGTTATAGCTGAAACATACCCGTCTATTTTCACCGTAAGGGTGGAAAGCAAAGGATTAAAAAGAGTTGTATCGTTTAACTATATTGATATATTGACAAATTACGTTGAGCTCTTCATATGCAATGAGAATGAAACTCGCATTGTGTAGCATTGAAGTGAAACTTAAAAATTTAAGTTTCGCTTTATTTTATTGTTGAAGTTTGATATACTAAAAATTGAAACTTTCCTAGGAGTATAAAGTGAAAAAAATTTTGAGTGTATTATCAATACTTATGACAATTCTAATAATGATTTACATATATGCAAGATTCATAGAGCCGGAGCTTCTGACTGTGCGCTATGAAACAATCAACACAGATTATATAAAAAAGGAAGGAATAAAAATACTGCAGTTTTCAGATACACATATTTCTGAATATTTTGACATTGATGATCTGAATAACGCAATAGATAAGATAAATGAGGAAAACCCAGACATAGTTGTTTTCACAGGAGATCTCATAGACCAATTTAATAATTATGAAAACAAGGACAATATTCATGAAATTTGGGAAGCCTTAGGCTCAATAAATGCCCCCATAAAATATGCAGTCTATGGGAATCACGATTATGGCGGCGGAGCAGAAAAAGTCTACAAGGAAATAATGGAAAAAAGCGGCTTCAAGCTGCTAATAAACGAAAAAGAAGAACTTCCCCAGTACAATATAAACTTCATAGGAATGGATGATTCAATATTTGGAGAATATGAACCTGCAGTAATTTCAGGACACATGGATAAAGACATGTACAACATAGTGCTCAGCCATGAACCGGATGTAGCTGATAAGCTGCTTGAATACAGCATAGATTTATTATTAGCTGGACACAGCCATGGGGGACAGGTTAATCTTCCTTTCGCAAACTACTTGCCCAGTCTCGGAGAAAAATATGTGAGAGGATTTTATGATTTTGACAATTTTAGACAAACAAAGGTTTATGTGAACATAGGGCTTGGGACTTCAACAATTCCCATGCGCTTCATGGCAGCACCGGAACTGACGGTTATTACCCTGAAGGGTTATCACAATTAAGAGTGAAGAGTTAAGAATGAAGAATTATAAGTTTATATTGCTATGAATTAAAATCGATATGAATATTCAATAAAACAAACATCCGTTGATTTTATCAACGGATGTTTTCATTTAATTCTTAATTCTTAACTCTTAATTCTTCATTTTATTTTGCCGGCACTTTTATTACCTGGTTCGGAAATATTAAGTTCGGATTGCTTAGGTTGTTGTATTTTGCCAAAGCTTCCCATGTAGTGTTATATTTTTCAGCTATTTTCCACAAAACATCTCCTGATACAACTATGTATGAAACTTCAGTTTGTGCAGGAGCAGGAGCTGGTGCTGGCTCAACAACAGGAGCTGGCTCAACAGGTGCCGGAGCAGGTGTTGGTTCTGCTGCAGGAGCTGTTGCCTTAACAGTGATTCTTCCTGAAACGTCGCTTCCCTTTGTTCCGTTTGTGTTCAGATAATCTGCAAATACTTCTTCATAAGTTCCAACTTCACCGTAAATAGGATAGTTCTTAAACAGTTCATATCCGTCTCCGCCTATTCCAAGGAAGTCATTTATTGCAACAGTGTATTCTGCTGACAAATCAAGTTCGCTTTCGCCTATTTTAACTCCAACAACTCTTGAACCTGCAGGCTGTGAAGGATCAAATTCAAAACTCATTCCGCTTACCTGCAAAAATCCTCCTTGAGCTTCAGGATATGCCTGAACGGATATTTCAAGAACCTTTACAAGGTCTGCACCGGTGATTTTCTTAACCTGCACAGTGTTTCCAAATGGGAACAGTTCGGCAAGTTTTCCAAATGTAATGTCTCCAGGCTGAATATCAACTCTTATGTTTCCGCCGTTAACAAAACCAATGTCTGAACCTGCAGCTTTTCTAACAGCATCGGCTGAAAGGTTTCCAAGGTTTGTTTCCCTTGTTCTTACATTTGCTCTAACGCCGTCAAGATATACATCTGTTTTTGCAACAACCTGTGCAAATACTTCTGCATTTTCAGCATTTATTTCATCTATTATTTTTGTAACTTCAGGATCCGGGATTACTTCAGCAACTTTGCTTACGTTGATAAGTTCTGCTGTTTTGTTCACAACTTTTCCGTCTGTTACTTCAATTGTTACTTTTCCTAAATTTTTGTCATGTTCGAATGTCTGAGCTATGAGTGTATTATTAACAACTTGACCGTTTTCAAGTAGCGTGTGGCTGTGTCCGTCAATTAACACATCTATTCCTTCAACTTCTTTTGCCAATCTTTCTGAAGTGAACTCAGAACCTCCGTCAAGTCCAAGGTGTACAATGCCTATGATGACATCTGTCTGATCCTTGATTTCATTTACTATTTTTTGAGCAGTTTCAACAGGATTAGCAAATGTCAGTCCTTCAACATTTGCAGGGCTTGTTTTGTACGCTGTTTCCGGAGTTGAAAGTCCAAATATACCAACCTTTACTCCGTTGATTTCCTTAATTACATAAGGTGTGAACAGTGACTTGCCGTCTTTGTCAAGAACATTTGCGCTCAACATTCCAACTGAGCTCATGTTTTTGAGTTCTAAAAGTCTTTCCTGTCCATAGTTGAAGTCGTGGTTTCCAAGAGTCATGTAATCATATCCTGTTGCTTCAAGGACTTTGACTGCATTTTGACCCTTGCTTATGTTTACTATAGGCATACCGTGAAGCGTATCTCCCGCATCCAGCAACAGGGTGTTTGGATCTGATAACCTTGCTTCTTTGATCAATGTAGCAATTTTTGCAAAACCGATGTTTGTGTCATTGCTCAAAAGTCTTGCATGAGTGTCGTTGGTATGAAAAATTGTGATTGTTGTAGCAGCATCAGCCGCAAATGCAAAACTGAAACTGCTTAAAATCAGCAAACTGATCATGACCAAACTCAATACTTTTCTTTTCATAAATTCCCTCCTAAGTAAAATTATGTAACTGATTACATTATACATTCATGGAAGTACATTTTCAAGGAAACATTTTCATTTTAAAATATAATGAATTGAAGTTGACAAAAATTAAAAACTAATATACTATAATATTAATTGTTGAATATTAGACTATGAAGAGAATCAGTATTTATACATGGACTCTAGAGAGAAAATCACCGGTGAAAGATTTTTGTCCCTCTGTGTAGAGAACCCGCCTCCGAGTTTTTGGGAAAACCCAAAGGGCCAGAACCCTTATTTAAATGAGATGCTTATAATTTAAGCAATTAGAGTGGTACCGCGGATTAACCCGCCTCTTGTATGGAGGCGGGTTTTATATTTTTTAAAAGGAATTTAAATTTGTAATGAGACTGCGGACATTAACGCAGGTATATGAAAGGAGAAATTATGGCTAAACAAGAAAAGAATTTTGTAAAAGAAATAACGCCAATGGAAGAAGACTTCAGCAGGTGGTATACAGACGTTATATTGAAAAATGAATTGGTAGATTATTCACCGGTTAAGGGATTCATGGTTATAAGACCTTACGGATATGCTTTGTGGGAAAAAATTCAGGAATATGCAGATGAAAAGTTCAAAGCTACAGGGCACAAGAACATGTATTTTCCTCTTTTGATTCCTGAAAGTTTGTTGACAAAGGAAAAAGAGCACGTGGAAGGTTTCGCTCCTGAAGTTGCATGGGTTACTCACGGAGGAAGTCAGGAACTTGCAGAAAGACTTGTAATAAGACCTACATCAGAAACAATAATATGCCACATGTACAAAAAATGGCTCAGTTCATACAGAGACCTGCCATACCTTTACAATCAGTGGTGCAGCGTTGTAAGATGGGAAAAAACTACAAGACCATTCCTCAGAACTTCAGAATTTTTATGGCAGGAAGGTCACACTCTTCATGAAACAGAAGAAGAAGCTCAAGAAGAAACACTCAAGATGCTTAACATATATAGACAGGTTGCTGAAGATTTAATGGCAATGCCTGTTGTTGTAGGACAAAAAAGCGAAAAGGAAAAATTTGCAGGAGCTCATGCAACATACACAATGGAAGCATTGATGCATGACGGTCAGGCTCTTCAGGCAGGAACATCACACAACTTAGGTCAGCATTTCACAAAGGCTTTTGAAATCAAATTCCAGGGAAGAACAGGCAAGGAAGAATTCCCTTACCACACTTCATGGGGCATTTCAACAAGACTTATAGGAGGACTCATAATGGTTCACTCCGACAACAGAGGTCTGGTTCTTCCTCCAAAGATGGCACCAGTCCAGGTTGTTATAATTCCAATAGCTCAGAAGAAAGAAGGAGTGCTGGAAAAATCAAATGAACTTTTCGACAAGTTAAAAGCAAAAGGAATTAGAGTTGAGCTTGATGATGATACAGAAAATTCACCAGGATGGAAATTCAATCAGTATGAAATGAAGGGATATCCAATCCGTATTGAAATAGGACCAAGAGACATTGAAAACAATCAGGCTGTGGCTGTAAGAAGAGATAAGCTTGAAAAAGAAACTATATCACTGGACAACATAGAAGAAACATTATCATCAATGCTTGAAACAATGCAAAAAGACATGTTTGAAAAAGCTAAATCACACAGAGAAGCTCACACATACGTTGTGAAAGATTACGAACAGTACAAAAAGGATCTTCCAAACAAACCTGGTTTTGCTAAAATGATGTGGTGCGGCTGCAGAGAATGCGAAGACAAACTGAAAGAAGAAACAGGAGCAACAATCAGATGCATTCCTTTTGAGCAGGAAAATTTAGGCGACAAATGCCACATATGCGGCAAGGAAGCAAAGCACATGATTTATGCTGCACGAGCTTATTAAAAATAAAGTAATAAAATATATTAATAACTTTGGATAAGAAAAATAGGGATGGCAAAGTAAAAAATTGGACGTTGTCATTCTGAGGCGAAGCCGAAGAATCTCATGTTTTCAGTAAAGATGAGATCCTTCACTATCGTTCAGGATGACAGCGTCAGAGTTTGTTCAATAGTCTTAGGGATGGCACAGCCATCCCTATTTTTGTTGTAGATAGGTCCCCCTAGCGGAGTTGCGGAGCAACTTTTTTATATTAATTATGTTAAAAGAAAATCAACATGTTTGCGTGGGGCATGAAATATAAAAAGAATTAAAAATAGAAGAAAGTGAAATAAAATTAATATATGTGCAAACTTTACTAACTAAAAGATAATAAAACATATTAATATGATAAACAAGCATAAGCGGGTGAAATAATTTAGAATAAGTAAAAATCAAACTATTTAAGCAAATGACACATAAGAATCGCCAATGATGATAAATAATTAACAAAAGGAAGTATCAATATACAAAAAGGAGGTGAATGAATGAATCATTTAGCAGAAGAATTAATGCATGAACTTACTTGTGAGACAGTGCTGATTATCCCGGTGCTTGGAGGAATAGAAGTACTTGAATCAGTTGCAGTAACATGGGTTATAATGGTAATTTTATTGATTGCTTCAATATTGCTTACAAGGGATTTAAAAGTAGAAAACATCAGCAAGAAACAGCTTATATTAGAAACAGCTGTTGTAGGGCTTCAAGATATGATTGAAGGCATAATTGGAGAACATGGGAAGAAATTTGTACCTTACTTGGCTACGGTTCTGATTTTTCTTGGAATAGCCAATACAAGTGCTCTGTTTGGGTTTAAGCCTCCCACAAAGGACCTTAATGTAACTTTGGGACTGGCCATTATGAGCATAGTTTTGACAGAAGTGGCTAAGTTTCAAAAAAAGGGGCCGAGGAAATTCCTTAAAAGTTTTGCAGAACCTGTTGCTGTTGTTACCCCAATAAATATTTTAGAAATATTTATTCGCCCATTATCGCTATGTATGCGACTATTTGGGAATGTGCTTGGAGCCTTTGTAGTTATGGAATTAATCAAAATCATAATACCAGTGGGTATACCGGTTCCCTTTAGTCTGTATTTTGATATCTTTGATGGGCTTATACAGGCATACGTCTTTGTTTTTTTAACATCACTTTTTATCAAAGAAGCAATTGAATAAAACACTAAAAAAGAAAAGGAGTATTATATGACAACTTTATTAGCAATTGGAGCTGGAATAGCAGTATTAACAGGTATAGGAGCAGGTATAAGCATAGGTATAGCAACAGGTAAGGCTACAGAGTCAGTGGCAAGACAGCCGGAAGCTGAGGGAGCAATTACAAAATTGCTGTTGTTGGGATGCGCACTTGCAGAAGCAACTGCAATATATGGATTCGTAGTAGCCATATTAATTATTTTGTTTTTGGCATAGCATTAAGAAAAAGAAAGGTAGGAGAAAGCGTTGCTTAAATTAAATATCAATCTCTTGTTCACAATCATAAATCTGCTTGTTCTATATTTCTTAATGAAAAAGTTCTTGTTTAATCCAATAAACAACATATTGGATAAAAGAAAGAACTTGCTGGAACAACAGTATGCAGAAGCTAATCTGACTAAGGACAATGCATTAAAATTGAAAAATGAATATGAAGATGCTTTAAAAACTACAAACGATTTATCAAAACAAATAATTGATGAAACTAAAGCACAAGCAAAAATAGAATACGACAACATAATAAGAAGCGCAAATGAAGAGGCCGGAAAAATAATTGCAAATGCACATAAAAATATTGAATCTCAACATAGCAAAGAACTTCTTAAGATGAAGACAGAAATTGCTAATCTTGCAATGGACACTGCGACTAAAATTATTGGTGCAAATGTTACACCACAGAGCAATAAGATAATCTATGAAAGGTTCTTAACCGAAGCAGGTGAATTAGATGATACAAAAGGCAGCAGATGAAAATAAGAAAAAGCTCTCTATCATTATTTCATATGTAACTGCGCCTGATGAAGGGCAGTATAATAAAATCATAAATTTCTTGTCAAAAAAATACGAAGTAAATATTAATGATATGAAAATTGATTTAGTAGAAGAACCTCAGCTCTTGGGTGGATTTATAATACGTGTTGGCAACCAGGAATACGATTGTAGCATGCGTGGACTTCTTAACCAGGTGAAGCAGGAAGTTTTAGAAAGCAACACAAATTTCTCCAGTTCTGAAGAAATAATTTCCTTGCTTAAAGCAAAAATTGAAAATTTGGAGTTTGAAAAAACAGAAAAGGAAATTGGATTTGTAAAAAGTATCGGAGATGGTATAGTTGCAGTAGACGGAATAGATCATGCAATGTTTGGCGAAATAGTAATTTTTGAATCAGGCGTTAAAGGAATGGTTCAGGATATACGGTTTGATGAAATAGGATGCATTTTATTCGGAAGTGAAAATGATTTAAAAGAAGGTTCACGTGTAATAAGGACAGGCAAAATAGCAGGTGTCTTTGTAGGTGAAAATTTTTTAGGAAGAGTAGTTGATGCTTTAGGAACTCCCATAGACGGAAAGGGAGAAATTCTAGCAGAAGATTTTCGGCCCATAGAATGCAAGGCGCCGAGTATTGTAGACAGAAAATCAGTTAATACACCTTTGCAAACAGGAATTCTTGCAATTGATTCCATGTTCCCCATAGGGCGCGGCCAGAGGGAACTCATCATCGGTGACAGGCAGACAGGTAAGACAACCATTGCTACTGACACTATAATAAACCAAAAAGGACAAAATGTAATTTGTATATATGTAGCTATAGGACAGAAGGCATCAACTGTAGCAAAGGTAGAAAATACTTTGAGAAAGTATGGCGCCATGGATTATACAATCATTGTATCATCAGTTGCAAGTGATCCAGCTTCCTTGCAATATATTGCTCCATATGCAGGCACCTCAATGGCAGAATATTTTATGTATAAGGGAAAGGATGTATTGATAGTCTATGATGATTTGTCTAAACATGCGGTAGCATACAGATCTCTGTCTCTTTTACTTGAACGTTCACCAGGTCGTGAGGCATATCCGGGAGATGTTTTTTATTTGCATTCCAGACTTCTGGAGAGGTCCAGCAAACTTGTACCAGAATTAGGCGGCGGTTCCATAACTGCGCTTCCAATTGTTGAAACACAAGCAAATGATGTTTCTGCATATATTCCTACAAATGTTATATCAATTACTGACGGTCAGATTTATTTGGAGAGTGACCTGTTCTTTGCGGGACAACGTCCTGCTGTTAATGTTGGACTTTCTGTGTCTCGTGTAGGAGGTGCAGCACAGACAAAAGCAATGAAAAAGTCTTCGGGAAGCATTCGTATCGACCTTGCCCAGTACAGAGAAATGGAAGTTTTCACTCAGTTCAGTTCTGACTTGGATGAAGCAACATTTGCACAGCTGAATTATGGAAAAGGATTGATGGAACTTTTAAAACAGCCGTTATGTGAACCGTTAAGCATGGCAAAACAGGTTATTTTGCTTTGTGCTGCAACAAAGAAGTGTATGACAGGCATTGATGCTAAACGCTTTAAAGAATATAAGAACGGATTGTTGGAATTTTTCGAACAGTATCATCTCAATATCATTCAGGAGCTGGAAACTACAAAAGTGCTGAGTGAAGACCTTGAGAAAAGAATATTAAAAGCATCATCCGATTATAAAAGCAGGTGGTAGCATATGTCAAATGCAAGAGAAATCAAAAATAGAATAAGCAACGTTAAGGATACCATGAAAATTACAAATGCAATGTATATGATTTCTTCTTCAAAGTTAAAAAAGGCAAAAATAAACCTTAAAAATACTCAGCCATATTTTTATTCACTACAGGAAGCAATTGTTCGCGTGATTAAGAGAATACCTGAACATGTAAAACTCAGTTTTTTTGATGACAGGACGGATAAAATAAACAGGAATAAAGGGTATATAGTAATAACTGGAGACAAAGGTCTGGCGGGTGCTTATAACAATAATGTTATCAAAATTGCTGAAGATGAACTTAAAAAAGATGGAAATCATGTTTTATTTGTAGCCGGCAATGTTGGAAGAAGCTACTTTGAAAACAAAGGAATTAATTATGACGCTGAATTTAAATATACAGTTCAAAATCCAACACTTCATAGGGCAAGGGTTATTTCAGGAAGAATTGTTCAAATGTTTAATGAGAAGAAGCTGGATGAAATCTATATTATATATACAAGGATGATTAATTCATTGGAAAGCAAAGCTGAAATTCAGAAAATTTTACCTTTAAGGAAAGTCGATTTCATGGATGAAGATGGAACTGACGATGGTACAGATGAAACAAATTACATACCGACACCCCACGATGTTTTAAACAATTTAATACCGAACTTTGTAACAGGTTTTATTTATGGTGCATTAACAGAAGCTTATTCAAGTGAGCAGAATGCCAGAATGATGGCAATGGAAGCAGCTACGAATAATGCAAAAGACATGCTGAAAGAGTTATCGATTATTTATAATAGAGCTAGGCAGGCAGCTATTACTCAAGAGGTAACAGAAGTAATCAGCGGTGCTAAAGCACAGAAGAGGAAGAAGTTATGAATAAAGGAAAAATAGTTCAAATTTTAGGCCCTGTTGTAGATGTTGAATTTGATGAAAATAAACTGCCTTCTATAAAAGAAGCATTAGAAGTAATAAAAGATGATGAAGTTCGTGTTATGGAGGTAGCTCAGCACATTGGAAGTAATATCGTGCGATGCATCATGCTTTCGTCCAGTGATGGCCTTTTTAGAAACATGGAAGTAACAGCAACAGGTGACGGAATTAAGGTCCCTGTTGGGAGAAAGACACTTGGAAGACTATTTAATGTAACAGGAAATACAATAGATAAAGAAGAACATTTAGAAAATGTGGAAAAATGGGTTATTCACAGAAATCCGCCAAAATTTGAGGACCAAAATCCGGTTGTGGAAATTTTGGAAACAGGAATCAAAGTAATAGATCTCCTTGCTCCTTATGCAAAAGGTGGTAAGATTGGTCTTTTTGGCGGAGCAGGAGTAGGTAAGACAGTATTGATTCAGGAATTAATACGAAACATTGCAACAGAACATGGAGGTTACTCGATTTTTACAGGAGTAGGAGAACGTTCAAGAGAAGGTAACGATTTGTGGATAGAAATGAAAGAATCAGGTGTATTGGAAAAAACTGCACTTGTATTTGGTCAAATGAATGAGCCGCCTGGAGCACGTATGAGAGTTGCTGAATCTGGTCTTACAATGGCTGAATACTTCAGGGATGTGGAACATCAAAATGTATTATTGTTTATTGACAATATATTCAGATTTGTTCAAGCAGGTTCTGAAGTTTCAGCGCTTCTGGGGCGTATGCCTTCAGCAGTAGGCTATCAGCCTACTCTGGCAACTGAAATGGGAGAACTTCAAGAAAGAATAGCATCAACTAAAAATGGTTCTGTAACGTCCGTACAGGCAGTATATGTACCTGCAGACGACTTGACGGACCCTGCGCCGGCCACTACATTTGCTCATTTGGATGCTACAACTGTACTTTCCAGAAAAATTGTTGAACAGGGAATTTACCCAGCTGTTGATCCACTGGAATCTTCTTCAAGAATATTGGAAGTTGATGTTGTAGGAGAACAACATTATAATACGGCAATAAGTGTTCAACAGATATTGCAAAAATACAAGGAATTGCAGGATATAATTGCAATTCTCGGCATGGAAGAACTTTCAGATGAAGATAAACTTACGGTATTAAGAGCAAGAAAAATTCAGAGATTTCTGTCTCAGCCATTCCATGTGGCAGAAGTTTTTACAGGTGTACCTGGACAATACGTTCCTTTAGAAGAAACCATTCGTGGTTTCAAGTCAATAATTAACGGTGAAATGGATGATTATCCTGAATGGGCATTTTTTAATGTGGGAACCATAGAAGAAGTAATCCAAAAATCAAAAAAAGGTCAGTAACACAATGAGGTGATAAGATGAGCTCCTTTGAGTTGAAAATAATTGCTATTAATAAAATATTTTACGAAGGTCAATCAAAGCAGTTAATATTGCCGTCAACAGATGGATCCATGGGTATTTTGGCCCATCATGAGGATGCTGTTATAGCTGTCAGTGTTGGTGAATTACGCATTCAAACTGCTGAAGACAAATGGATTATAGCAGTTACAGGTGCCGGTCATATTCAAATTTCTAATAATAAAGTAGTTATGATTGTGGATACAGTGGAACTTCCTGAGGAAATTGATGAACAAAGAGCGCTGGAAGCAAAAGAACGTGCAGAAGAACAAATGCGCCAGGATCAGAGCACTTATGAATATTATATGTCAAAAGCAAATTTAGCAAGAGCAATGGAACGTCTTAAAATAAAAAAGAAATATACATCAGGACTATAGCACAAAAGAGATTAGCTTAATATAAAAAAATGGCGAAATGAATTACGCCATTTTTTTAATGCAGTAAAATATGTTGCAGCCTATTTGTTATGAGAATAATAAAGTTAATGATGGAAACAATTGATTAAGAAGGAAAATTATATAGTTAATATAATTGGGAGGATTGTATTTGAAACCATACTTTACTGAAGACGCAAGCAATGTTTTAACCATAGCATCAGAATCAGCCGGAAAATTTGGACAAATAAATATTGGAGCTGAGCACATTCTGCTGGGGCTTATCCGGGAAAAGACTGGATTTGTTTCAAGAATTCTTAGTGAAAATGATGTTGCTGATGAAATAATAACTGAAATGATAAAAGAATGGATTCCTGCCGGTGAGACACCGGTATTTGGAGTTGTCCGTGATTATTCGCCATCCGTTATGAAAATAATAGAGAATAGTCACAGTCAGGCAGACTGGTTCCATGCAAAAGCTACAAGTTCAGAACATATTATTTTAGCAATTCTAAAGGATAAAGATAATATGGCGCTAAAATTGATGAAAATATTGGGAGTTGAAGCTCATAAATTATACATAGACATAATTTCGGCTATGAAAGAAAATAAATCTGGCTATGGAGTCAAAGAATCCTATGATGAAAGCGCTGCATGTAAAAAAACAGAAACATTGGATAAATACAGCAGAGATCTTACTGCATTAGCCAGAGCTGAAAAACTGGACCCTCTGATTGGAAGAGAAAAAGAAATACGCAGAATGATTAAGACATTAATGAGAAGAACTAAAAATAATCCTTGTCTAATAGGTGAACCAGGTGTTGGAAAAACTGCAATTGCCGAAGGTCTGGCAATGCTTGTTGCTAAAAACAAGGCACCTGTTTCTATGATGGGTAAAAGAGTAGTTGCATTAGATCTGGCTGGCATTGTTGCTGGCAGTAAATTTAGGGGAGAATTTGAAGAAAGATTTAAAAAAATTATCGGCGAAGTACTGGAGGCTGGTAATATTTTGTTGTTTTTAGATGAGATTCACACAATTGTTGGAGCTGGAGGTGCAGAAGGAGCTATTGATGCTTCTAATATATTGAAGCCATACTTGGCACGAGGAGAAATTCAACTTATAGGCGCAACAACTTTAGAAGAATATCGAAAGTACATAGAAAAGGAAGCTGCATTAGAAAGAAGATTTCAGCCAATAATGGTGGAAGAACCTACCACTGAAGAATCCATATCAATACTCAACGGGGTTCTTAAAAAATATGAGGATTATCATAACATATATATTTTACCGGAAGCAGTTGAAGCCGCAGTGGTTTTGTCCAATCGTTACATTAACGACAGGAGATTGCCGGATAAAGCTTTGGATTTAATAGATGAGGCTGCAGCAGCAATGAGGTTAAAAAGTATTGATATACCACGTGCAGGTGGAAATATATTGACTGTTGATAAAACAGAAATAGCTGAAGTGGTATCTGACTGGACAAATATTCCGGTAAAAAGTCTTACAGAAAAAGAAAGTGAAAAACTTCTTAAGTTAGAAATGCTTATTCATAAACGTATTATAGGACAAAAATCAGCAGTAGATGCAGTAGCAAGGGCTATGAGGCGTGGAAGAGCAGGAATACAAAATCCAAACAAACCCATAGGTTCATTCTTGTTTCTCGGACCTACTGGTGTTGGAAAGACAGAGCTAAGTAAAGTGTTATCAAATATTATGTTTGAAAAAGAACAGTCTTTTATACGAATAGACATGTCGGAATATATGGAGTCTCATTCTATATCAAAAATGATAGGTTCTCCTCCAGGGTATGTGGGCTTTGAAGATGGAGGACAATTGAGTGAATTAGTAAGGCGCAATCCATACTCGGTAATATTATTTGATGAGGTGGAAAAAGCTCATCCTGATGTATTGAATATTTTGCTGCAAGTATTGGAAGACGGTCAGTTAACAGATGCAAAAGGAAAAAAAATCAATTTTAAAAATACTGTTATAATTATGACGTCAAACGTGGGTGCTCATAGGATCATGGTGCCTGAAACTATTGGTTTCACAAGTGTAAACAGCGCTCAAGAAAATTATGAGAAAATGAAAACAAGTGTCATGGCTGAAGTAAAGCGAACGTTTAAACCGGAATTCATTAACAGAATTGATGATGTCATAGTGTTTAATGCATTGAATATTGATGATATGAAACAGATTATGACATTGCTTGTAAATGAACTTTCTAATAGGTGCAAGAAGCTGTATGGAATTAACATTGTAATTGAAAATGCAGTTAAAGAGTATATTGTAGAGAAACATAACGATTTAAAAATGGGTGCCAGGACGTTGAAACGTGCAGTCAAGCAGGAACTTGAAGATGCATTGGCTACTGAGCTCTTATCAAAATATGTTGCACCGGGAAGCAGCATAATAGTTAAGCTTATTGATGAAAAGGTAGTATTTACTGTAATAGACAACTTAAGTTGCAACATTGAATGCTGCGAAAAATTGTATGATAATGTTAATATTTAAGGCGTTACCTATGGGCCGGATAAAATTATCAGAAATTAATTAAAACAAATAATGAAAGATGTTTAGTGAAATGCTGAACGTCTTTTTTATTTTTCATCAATATAATTTTGATAAAATATTTTCGTTTCATGGATTGCAAGAATGTTTCGAAAATTTAGTCAACAAACATAAAAGTATGTCAATGCTTGTTGAAAAACCAAACAATTTAAAGAAAATAAACATTAAAAAATTTTTAAAACTGTGCACTTTTCACTAACTCATAATTTTTAGCAGCAGTATAATGAGTTAAATTTAACAAGGAGGAATTGTTATGAGTTCTAATGAAACAAAATTACAAGATGTTTTAAAATCACGCGGCATAGACATTGCTCAAGTTGACGAGCAATTGGAAGCTGAAATACCAGAAGCAAAAGAGTCTTCAAAAAAATTAATGGAAACTTATTACACCTTAAAAGTTACTGCAGATATGGAAGTTCCATACTGGTACAACAGAAGCTGGTGGGAAAATGACGGCGAATTAATTGAAGTCAGAAGAGCCAGAGCCATGGGAGCTGCTTTATCACACATGACACCAACTATTCAGCCTTATGAAAAAATTGTTATGAACAAGACAAAAAATGTCAGAGGCGGATTCCCTTTCCCTTGGACAACATCAAGCTTTTTCCTTGCTCAAGCAGATGCTTTGATGGCAGAAGTTGATGCTCCTGCTGAGAATGAAGCTGATGCTGTAAGTATTGTTGGCGCCGGTGGTGGAAACGTTACTAAAAGCTATGGCAATATTATCTCTTTAGCTAAGAAATTCGGTATGAGAAAAGAAGAAATTCCGGTACTTGTTAAAACATCTGAACCTTGGAGAGGCATTTCCATAGAAGATATAAGTGATAAATATTCAAGAACATTACCTGGATATGGACAATATAGAGATTTAATGGACAGTGTTGTTTGTATGTTTGACTCCTTTGCAATTGCACAAGGACGTGAAGTATCAAACTACTATGTTCCTTTAGAATATGGCTTTGACAGAATCTTAGAAATATGTGATGAAAAAATGGCTGAAGTAATGGGTGAAGCAGGGGATGACGGAATCCTTGGCATGAGCAGAGGATATTACTATGCAGCCATGAAAGAAATTGTAATGGGTTTGAGCAAATGGTGTGAAAACTATTCAAGACAAGCAGCTTACCTTGCTTCTATTGAACAAGATGCTGAATTGAAAGCTAACTATGAAAAAATCAAAGAAGTTATGCACAATATTGCACATAAGAAACCTGCTAACTTCTGGGAAGCTATACAAATGACAGTATGTTGTCATCTCGGTGTTACAAATGAAGATGCAATGTCAGGATTATCTATTGGTAGACTTGGACAGGTATTGCAGCCATACTATGAACATGACATCCGTGAAGGAATCATGACTGATGAAGAAGTAATAGAAATCCTTGAATTATACAGAATTAAAATTACTTGTATAGAATGTTTTGCTTCTGCCGGAGTATCAGGCGGAGTTCTTTCCGGAAATACATTCAATAACTTGTCAATGGGCGGATTGAACAAAGAAGGACTTACAGCAGTTGTTCCTTTGGAATATTTGATTATTGAAGCAGGAATGAGAAATAGAACTCCTCAGCCAACACTGAGCGTTTTATATGATGAAAAAACACCTGAAGATTTCCTCATGAAAGCTGCATCTTGTACAAAACTTGGACTTGGATATCCAGCATGGATGAACAACCAAGGTGGTATGAACTACATGCTTGACAACTATGGACCGGAAGGCATGAATCTTGAAGATGCAAGAGCTTGGTGCCTGGGAGGATGTCTTGAATCTTCACCTGGATGCTTCCAGCCATTGCATTTTGATGGAAAAGTAACTTGGGTACCTGGAGGAGCTTCTCCAACTTGCGGTACAGGAGTTCACTTCCTTGCAATGCCAAAGATACTTGAACTAGTATTGACAAACGGAGTAGATAAGAGAACAGGCAAAAGAGTATATCCTGCACATAATAAAAATCTTGACTCATTTGAAGCTGTTTATGAGCAATGGAAACAGTACATGAATGATTCAATACTTATTCTTAATAAAGTAAATAACATTCAGATGGATGTATGGAGAAAATACCTTATGCCAGCTGTTAACTCTTTGTTGAAACCTGACTGCTTCAGAAAAGGTCAACACTTGGGTACTATGGGGGCTAGATACAATGCCAGCATCAATGTTGAATCATGCGGAACTATTACACTAATAAATTCATTAGCTTCTATTAAGAAAAACGTATATGACGACAAGAAGTTTACAATAGAAGAAATGACAGATGCAATGATCAACAACTTTGGTTTCAAGACTGCTTATGAAACAGGAGTATTCTCACCAGACTTCAGAGAAAGCACTGAAAACAGCCCTAAATATGAAGAAATATTTGCAGCATGTGTTAATGCACCTAAATATGGAAATGCATTACCATATGTTGACCAATTGCTCAAGACATATGAATACGACATGTATGAAATGGTACATAGCTACAATTCATATTATGGAAAACCATTATACTTATGCCAGATATCAGTTTCAACACATGGTCCTCAAGGATTTATAACATTGGGTACAGCAGATTCCAGACTTGCAGGAACAACATATTCAGATGGTTCTTTGTCAGCAGCACCTGGTACAGATAAGAACGGACTTTATGCATTGTTTGAATCTGCAACTGTATATGATCACGGTATACATCAGAATTCTCAAATGAATCTTAAGCTTCATCCATCAGCAGTAAAAGGTTTGAACGGAACAAGAAAACTTCTTGACGTTGTAAGAGCTTACATGAGAAAAGGTGGATTCCACGTTCAATTCAATATTGTTGACTCAAAGACATTAAGAAGTGCACAGGTAACACCTGACAAGTACAGAGATCTTATGATTCGTGTTGCCGGATTTACACAGTACTGGTGTGAAATCGGAAAACCGATCCAGGATGAAGTTATCTTTAGAACTCAATATGATGAAGCAATAAAAAAATTGATGGAGGTATGATGATGAAACATTATGATTGTAAAAATTATATAAACTTGGACTGCGAAAAAGGACAATGCGCATTAAGTAAAAATTTAATTCCAATAGATGGCGAAGGCAGCGATGCATGCCCAATGTTCATGCAGGCTGAAAAATGCGGAGTTTGCAAGAACTTTGCTGATCCTGACAAGTATGGAGTAGGAACTTGTAAGGGTTTTGCAAAAGAAAACTGGGCATATGCTTCTTGTGGAGCATTTGCATGTGAAAAGTTCAATAAATAACTAAAAAACGAGCAACAATAGGATTTGATATGGATAAAGAAAATATAAATTTAGGCACTGAAAAAAAAGGTTTGATATTTGACATACAGGCATATTCAGTGCATGACGGTCCAGGTTGCAGAACTAATGTTTTCTTTGTAGGGTGTCCGATGACATGCAAATGGTGCGCTAATCCTGAAAGCTGGAACAAGAAAAAACATATTATGTTTTCGGATAAAATGTGCAAATGGGAAAAGGGATGTGCGGCATGCAGAAATGTATGCCCACATCACAACATAAAATTTGATCAGTCAGGCAAACCAAGCATAGACTGGGGCATTTGCATGAAATGTGAAACATTTGACTGCATCAATATTTGTCCAAACAATGCTTTCAAACAGGTCGTTAAGGAATATTCAGTTGATGAACTTGTTGCATTATTGAGGCGGGATTTCAACAGTTGGGGTCCAGACGGAGGAGTAACATTTACAGGCGGAGATCCACTGATGCATTATGAATTTTTGCTGGAGGTATTAAAAAAATGCCATAAACTGCAAATTCATACAGCAATTGAGACTGAAGCATATGCAAAACAGGAAGAATTTTTGGAAATTATGAAGTATATCAATTTTGCATTTATTGATGTCAAGAACATGGACAGAGAAAAGCATAAGGAAGGTACAGGAGTTTATAATGATTTAGTACTTTCAAACATCAGGGCCTTGATTAAAGCAGGTTGGAAAGGAAGATTAATTCTGAGACAGCCAACTATAGCAGGGTACAATGACAGCGTTGAAAATGCTCATAAATTAATTGAGTTTATGAATGAAAATGGATTGTACGAAATTAACCTTTTAAAATTTCATAGACTTGGATTGACCAAGTGGGAACAGTTGGGGAAAGAGTATGAATATAGCAATCATGGAGATATGACAGAAGAAAAAATGGAACTTCTTCAAGGAATATATTTAGATAATAATATAGCTTGCTATATTGGTGATGACACTCCTTTCTGATCTAGGGTACACTAATAGGGCTGGTGATAATGATTGATTTTCATTTCTCCAGCCTTTATTATAATAAGTAGAAAAAAATTAAAATAACATGGAGGAAGTAAATGAAAACAGCAAAAAGAGTATGTCTTTATCTATTAGGATTTTTAATATTAGCAATTGGAATAAATATTTCGAAACGAGCAGGTCTCGGTATTTCTCCTGTTAGTTCAATTCCTTATGCCTGTGAACTTGTTTGGGGAGTTGAACTTGGAAAGGCAACATATTTTGTTTACATGGGATTAATGGCACTGCAGATAATATTGTTGAGAAAAGATTATAAAGTAAGAAACTTGTTGCAGATTGTTCCGACTTTTATTCTTGGCACTTTCATAACATATACCAGCACAAAATATTTGTTGTTTTGGTTGCCAGCTCCTGGCAATTACGTAATGCAACTTGTATATTTGGCAATAAGTATAGTGGTTATCGGTATCGGTGTTTCCGGATTCCTTATTCCAAACATCATGCCTCTTCCGGCAGAAGGTCTTTGCGCTGCTATTGTGCAGGTGAGCAAGGATAAAATAAAGTTTGGTAATGCTAAGGTTGGAGTTGACACAGGCATGGTTTTAATATCAGCACTTTTGTCTCTTGTATTTTTAGGGTCATTGAAGACAGTAAGAGAAGGAACAATTTTAGCTGCATTGCTTGTTGGAAAAGTTGTCGGTTTTATTATGAAAAACTATAAACCGAGAATCGTTGAATGGTTAGACAAAGGTGAGGTAGAAGAAGAGAACAAAGCTGTTTAAGTTGCTTGTATAGTTTGTAAGTTTGAATTATAATAAATTATTATAATTCAAACTTATATTGGAGGTATTTTATGTTAATTGAAAACTCTCACATATATACTTACATTAAAGAATGTTTAGATAATATTCCTGTTTTGACTTTGAAAAAGGGAACATGTTTTTCAAGGGCAGAAAATATAGATAATCAAATTTATTATATTCTAGAGGGTACAGTTAAAATAGAAAGTTATTCTGACTTGGGCAAAAAAGTACTTTTAGATGTCATTTCAGAAAATGAGTTTGCCGGACAGATCAGTTATTTTAGAAAGCATAATTTTTATGGCAATAATATTGCCGTGACTGATGTTGTACTGCTGTGCCTGAATACTGATATGATGAACGTGTTAATGAAAAATTCAGAATTTTCTACTTTCTTTTATTTTAAGACCAGCAGCAGGGTTTATGTAATGTATAAAAAAATGCTCATGAGCAATTTGTTTTCTCAGTGCGAGCTTGTATCCTACTATGTCCTGGAGAATTCATGCAATTGCAAATTTATCTATAAAAGCATTTATGACATATGTGACAACTTGAATATTAGCAGAAGAAGTTTATATAACATCTTAAATAAGTTTGAATCTGAAGGCATTATTGAAAAATTAGATAATGGTCCATATAAGATTATAAATGAAAAATACTTGAAGGATAAATCTGATAGAGTTAAAAGGTTTTCAGAAAACAACTATTAGTAATGGATGTAAAACAGTTGCTTTTATATTAATGTGGTTCAAAAAATGTTTTTAATTAGTTATGATTAATACCGGACTGTCAAATTACTCATTGTGGATTGGCAGTCTTGTTTATTAATTTAGGTAAAAGCATAAATTATAGGGAGGATAAAATGGAGGTCGCTTTACAATTAAATTGTTCGAATATTGATTTTAATAATGTTTGTGAAATTTTAAAACGAGTTGGCATGGGGTATTTTGATGGTGAGGTTCATAAAAAAGCATTTGAGAACAGCCACAGTGTTGTGTTTGCTTTCCATGAGGAACAAATGATAGGGTTTGGTCGGGCTATTTCAGACGGAGCTTATGAAGCTGCAGTTTATGATATAGCGGTAGTACCTGAATATCAGGGGAATGGTGTAGGTAAATTAATTATGGAGAGCATCATACAACGTCTTTCTCATTGTAACATAATACTATTTGCATCTCCAGGAAAAGAACCGTTTTATCAAAAGTTAAATTTCAGGAAATTGAAAACAGGAATGGCAATATTCGGTAAAGAAGAGCAAATGCATTCAGCAGGATTTACTGAATAATGTTGACTTTATATTCATCTAAGCTTAATATATAAGAACAATGTGAAAGTAATAAAAACAAAATTGAAAAGGCAAAACCATTGAAAAGTGGTGACGCAAAGCCGTGAGTCTAAAGCTTAATGCCATGATTGTCAGGTTGCCAAATTAGTAATGCTATTTTTATAGTTTTATTTTTTATAGGCAACAATGTTGCCTATTTTTTTATTATATTGGAAAATGCTGTGCAATTATACATAAAACCTTGTAAGTATTGTTACGTACTGCCGTTAAGGAGTTACAGTGAGGGGACACAATTTCTTTGTGGTAGTGGCGCAGCAAAATTTTGTGCGTTGAAGATATCTTTACACTTTTCAGTTGATTTATTATTTGCACAAATTCAATGAGATGAGATAATAGGAGGTAAAATTATAGTATAAGGATTCCATATGACCCAAAAGATATAAAAGTCTAAAATTGAATAACAAAAGTGAAGCAAGTATGCTAACGGAATTGGGAAATCTGTTTATAGTACGTAAATTATTTCTACAGGAAAATGTGAAAGAAATTTATGAGCTAGCTAAATTAAATCAACTTAGGAGAGTTTACATGAAGCTTAAAATTAGAAAAGATTTGTCAATTAGAGGAAGACTGCTGCTTGGGTTCGGCATAATAACTGTAATTCTTGCATTTATTGGTTTGCTTTCAATTTCTGCACTGGGAAATATAGATGAAAGTACAACTATTATTGCTGAAAACAGTCTGCCCAGCGTAATGTATTCAAGTGAAATGAACACAGCCGTTTCAGATTTCAGAATATATGAATTAGGTCATGTTTTATCGGAAGAAAAATCTGAACTTGCTCAATATGAAGAAAAAATGAATTCAAAGAACATTGAAATAAATAATTATATTGATTTGTACAACGGTTTAATCAGCAATGACACAGACAGGGCACTTTTAGAATCTATAAAATCAAAATGGAATGAATATTTGAAAATAAATGAAGAGATTGTTGCATTAAGCAATGGTCAAAAGTCAGAAGAAGCTGAAGTACTGGCAAAAGGAAACTCAAGAGTAGTATTTGACGAAGTATCAGCTATGTTGGTTGAATTGGCAGAATTTAATCAGCAAAATGCAGATTTGGAAAATCAGAATGCTGATAAACTTTATTCGTTTACAAGCACTATTTTAATAATAGTAGTTATAATTTCTATTATTATCAGTATAGTATTAAGCCTTGCAATTACTAAAGGTATAGTAAATCCAATAAACAATCTTGTTGAAGTTTCAGATGAATTGGCAATTGGAAATGTAAATGTAAATGTTAGTACAAATTCAAATGATGAAATAGGAAGACTCATGAAAGCCTTTGAAAGGATGATTGAAAACATCCGTTCTCAAGCTTTGACAGCGCAAAGCATTGCAGAGGGAGATTTGACTATAAATGTGGAAGCCAGATCGGATAAAGATATACTTGGAATTAAGCTTGCTGAAATGGTTGCAAATAACAATGCTATTCTATCAAACATCAGTGTTGCTTCTGAAGAAGTGGCAGCTGGTGCAAGCCAGATATCTGAATCAAGCATTATGCTGTCACAGGGAGCAACAGAACAAGCAAGCTCCATAGAAGAATTGACAGCATCTCTAGAAGAAATTTCTGCTCAGACGTCTATGAGTGCTAAAAATGCCAATAAAGCAAATGAATTTGCAGAAAAAGCTAAATTTACTGCAGAAAGCGGCAATCAGCAAATGAAGGAAATGCTTAATGCCATGGATGAAATTAATAGTTCATCAACAAATATATCAAAAATTATAAAGGTGATTGATGACATAGCTTTCCAAACAAATATACTTGCTCTTAATGCGGCTGTAGAAGCTGCACGAGCTGGACAGCATGGCAAGGGGTTTGCGGTGGTTGCAGAGGAAGTAAGAAATCTTGCTGCACGATCTGCCAGTGCCGCTAAAGAAACAACGGAAATGATCGAAAATTCCATTAAAAAATCACAGGTTGGAACTAATATAGCACAAAATACAGCAAAAGCCCTGGATGAAATTGTTGAAGAGGTTGAAAAAGTAGCAAATTTAGTTAATGATATAGCAACATCATCAAACGAACAAGCAGCAGGTCTTGAGCAAATTAATATTGGTATTATGCAGGTGTCACAGGTTGTACAGGCAAATTCAGCAACATCTGAAGAAGGTGCTGCTGCAAGCGAAGAGCTGACAAGTCAGGCACAAATGTTAAAAGAGATGGTAGGAAAGTACAAACTTAAAAAGTAAAAACAAAAAGATTTGCGATGAACGCAAATCTTTTTTCATATGAAGTGTTTCATAGACTCAATGTCTTTTATGTAAATGTAATTTGAATTATATTCCACCAGGCCATCATTTCTCATTTTGTTGAGTTCTCTTGAAAGGGAAGAACGCTGAACTCCCAGTTTTTCAGCCAGGTCCTTTTTCGTCATGTTCAATTTAACATTTGTGCTTCCCTGGGAGAATGATTCAATAAGCAGGAAATCAATGATTAACTGTCTAATCGTCTTCATGGTCAGGGATTTTATTTTGTTTGAAAGGATAAGTGTCTTGCTTGACAGTGACATGAGAAAACTCTTTAAAAAGCATTCATTTTTTTGACAAAGCGCCAGTACAAGAGAACTTTTCATGTGAAGCAAAGTGCAGTCGGTCTTTGCTGTAATTGTCATGGGATAGTTGCTGCTGGCTGAAAAAAGAAGGTTTTCTCCCAAAACGTCTCCGCTCATAAAATCACTGATTGTAAGTATTTTACCGTCCTGGTCGATTTTTTGTATTGTTATGATTCCATTTAATATTACGTCTAGGCTCTCACATTTTTCATTTTGCAGATATATGATGGAATTTTTTTCGTAATCTTTCACGGTATAATAACGTTCATCAAAAATATTTTCAAGTTCTTCAGAGTTGAAACATTTGAACAATTCAGTGTTTTCAAGTATTTTAATAAAATCCTTCATGACATTTCCTTTCTTATGGGATTTAAGAATATTTTACAAAAAGTTACCGTGGTAACTGTTTTAACAACTGATTTATATTATAGTTGTTTAAAGCTGAACAATCAATATAAACGGAGGGCGTTATGCAAAATATTTACAACCATCTCAGGGCAAAGGGCAAAATAGTAATCATGCCTGTCTTAATTCTAATAGTTCTCATTTCAATTTATATTTTCAACAATTTGCAAAAAAATGATTCTGCAGTGGTATATGCAAACAATGGCACATTTATTGAAGCATCAGGAACCGTAGAAAGCAATGTAATTTCCTTGAGCAGCGAAGTAACAGGAACAATCGAAAAAATAAATATTGAAGAAGGCGACAGTGTTAAAGCAGGAGACATAGTAGCAGAAATTAATAGCAGCAATCTTAAAAACCAATATGAACAGTCACTGACAAACCTTAAGATTTCAGAGAAAAATCTTGAGCTTCTTGAGAAAAGCCTTAATAACTTAATAATTCAGAATCAGGACATGTCAAAACAATCTGAAAGTGCCTATTTAACAGCTAAGGCTGAATATGAAAAGGTAATTGATGGTGCAAGCGATGATGAAATAAACCAGGTGCAGGAAGCAGTGAAGCAGGCTGAAGCAAATCTTGAATATGCAGAATCTGCAGCAGATAGAACAAGAATTTTGCTTGATGAAGGAGCGGTTTCACAGAGCAAGTATGACGAGGTGCTGAAGAGTCACGACATAGCCCTGGCACAGTATAACTCAGCACTGTCACAGCTTAACATTATTAAATCATATCCTACGGAAGAAATCGAATCAGCTGCAAAAAACAAAATGCTTCAGGCAAAATCCGGATATGAACTTTCTATTTCATCGGGAAACACACAAATTGCTCAGCTTGAGAGCAAGATTGCAATAGCAAAAGTACATCTTGAACAAGCACAAAAAAGTGTGGAACAGTCTAAAACAGAACTTGACAAGACATTTATAAAATCTCCTGCAGACGGTTTGGTAAATACACTTGTTGCAAACAAAGGAGAATTTGTAACAGCGGGAAAATTGCTTGCTGAAATATATGAAAAACAAAATACAGAAATAAGATCTTACGTTTCGGAAAAAAATATAGGACTTGTAAAGGTTGGGCAGGAAGCCGAATTGTATGTGGATTCAGATAGCTCCATAACATTTAAAGGCAAAGTTTCAAGAATAAGTGAAGAAGCTGAGTTCACTCCAAAGAACATACAGACAAAGGAAGAAAGAGTAAATACAGTCTTTGAAGTGACAATAAATCTTGAGGATTCTCATGGGGTTGTGAAACCCGGAATGCCTGTTGACATAAAAATCAAGGTGGATTAGGAGGAATTATGGAACATGAAATTCAGACATTATCCCTTGTTAAGAATTTTGGTGACGTTACGGCTGTAGATAAATTAAATATTAATGTTAGAAAAAATTCAATTTATGGTCTATTGGGTCCTGACGGCGCAGGCAAGACAACAACCATGCGAATGCTGTGCTCTCTTTTAAAGCCTGACAGCGGCACTGGAAAAATCGGGGGACTTGATATTGTAAAAGACAGCGAAGAACTGAAAAAACATATTGGTTACATGCCTCAAAAATTTAGTCTGTACGGGGATCTTACCGTAATTGAGAATCTTGAGTTTTATTCTGAAATATACCAGGTTCCAAAACTGGAAAGCAAGGAAAGAATTAAATTTCTGCTTGAATTCAGCAGCCTGTTAAACCATTCTTACAAGCTTGCAGATCAGCTGTCAGGAGGAATGAAGCAAAAGCTTGCCCTTTCATGCAACTTGATTCACACTCCTAAATATTTGTTTCTGGATGAGCCCACCATAGGTGTAGATCCTGTTGCAAGAAGGGAGCTTTGGAAAATACTTTTTGACTTAAGGGAGCAGGGGGTCACTATTTTTGTGAGCACACCATACATGGATGAAGCTGAAAGGTGTGATGAAATAGGGCTCATGTACAATGGAAGCATTATAAAAAATGACAGACCTGACAACATAATAAGAGATTTCGGCAAACACATTTTGTGCATTGTTTCTGATGACAGTTATGCTGCAAGAGAAGCTGCTCTGGGAACCGCCAGTGCAAAGGATGTGTACCTGCTTGGGGAAGAACTCCATGTTGTTTCAGATAACATGGAAATCACAAAAAACATACTTGAAGAATCATTAAAAAACTTGAATTTAGAATACACCATAAATGAAATAACACCTACTCTTGAGGATGTGTTTGTGAATATTGTAAAAAGCCGCTCGGAGATGACATATGGAAAACGCAATTGAAATCAGGAATTTTACAAAATTGTTTGGAGAATTTGTTGCCGTAAACAATGTAAGCTTTGATGTGAAAAAAGGAGAAGTGTTTGGTTTTTTAGGTCCTAACGGTTCAGGCAAGACTACGGTCATAAGAATGATTCTCGGCCTATTAAATCCAACGTCAGGCTCAGGTCACGTACTTGGATGTGACATAAGGGAGGACAGGGAAAAACTAAGGAGCAAAATTGGTTACATGTCTCAGAAATTCAGCCTTTACGAAGAGCTGACTGTAGAAGAAAATCTGGATTTTTACGGGGGAGTTTACTGTATACAAAAAGATAAGCTTAAGGAAAAGAAAAAAGAAATTCTTAAGATGGCAGATTTGTGGGGAAAAGAAAAGATGATTGTTTCTAATCTTTCAGGAGGGTGGAAGCAGAGACTTGCTCTTGGATGCTCCATAATACATGAACCTGAAATACTTTTGCTGGATGAGCCTACAGGAGGTGTTGACCCCATAGCAAGAAGGCAGTTTTGGGATATAATTTACAAATTGTCAAAAAAAGGTGTTACCATTCTTGTTACAACCCACTACATGGATGAAGCTGAACACTGCAATTCAATTGGTTTTCTATATTATGGCAATATTTTGTCACTGGACACTCCAAACAATATGAAAGAAAAAATAATAGAGGGGAATATAGTTGAAATAAAGTCTGACAGCACATTGAAGGCTATTGAATGTAAGCCAACTCTTGAGGACGTGTTTGTTTTCCTGGTGGAAAGCGAAAAAAGAAAAAAAGAGGTGACAAAATGAATTTCAACATGAACAGAATAAAGGCAATAATCAAAAAAGAATTTTCACAGATTAAAAGAGACAAAAGAACCATTGCCATAATAATAATGATGCCCATCATGGAGCTTTTGTTGTTCGGATATGCAGCCTCAACAAGCGTCGACCACATTCCTACAGCAGTGCTGGATAACGACATGGGAAGGGAAAGCAGGGAGCTCATAGAAAACCTTACAAATTCTAAATACTTCGATATGGATTATTATGCCGAAAGCATGGATGACATTGAATACTACATAGACAACGGCTATGCTAAGGCAGGAATTGTTATACCCCCTGATTTTTCAGCTGATTTAAAAGACGGCAAATCTGCACAGATACAGCTTATAGTTGACGGGACAGATCCAACAACGGCGCAGACTATACTATCAAGTGCAGGAGGAGTGGTTCAGTCAATGTCTGTAGAAATAATTAAGGAAACAAGAGGAACAACTGTGCCTAAGTCACTGGATTTGAGAAGCAGAGTGTGGTACAATCCAGACATGAGCAGCATTTACTTCAACATCCCGGGACTCATAGGAGTTATACTTCAAACTGTTACACTCATGCTTACTTCGTTTTCCATAGTGAGGGAAAGGGAAAGAGGTACAATGGAGCAGCTCATAGTGACTCCCATAACAAAAATGGAGCTAATGATAGGAAAAATCATTCCCTATGTAATAATAGGCTTTGTGGACATTGTTCTGGCACTGGCTCTTTCAGTGTTCTGGTTCAGGGTACCCATAGCAGGAAGCATTACACTTCTTTTAATGTTCTCGGCAGTATTTTTGTTCGGAGCGCTGGGAGTGGGACTAATAATTTCGACTGTTTCAAAAAGCCAGCTTCAGGCAATGCAGCTATCAATGTTCATGATAATGCCAAATATACTTCTTTCAGGCTACATGTTTCCCAGAGAAGCAATGCCGGAAATTATACATGGATTAAGCAACGTGCTTCCCCTCACATATTTTATCAAGGTTCTTCGGGGAATTATTTTAAAGGGAAACGGATTTGGAGAACTTTATAAAGAATTTACAATTCTTGTTGCTTTCGGCATAGCCTTTCTAGCCCTTGCAACATTAAAATTTAAAAAGAAAATTGATTAATCAGGAGGATTTATGACATCGACAATTGCCTTGTATGTAATTGCCATAGCAGCCTTGGCTGTATCTTTTGTAAAAAGCAGACTTAACACAAAACTCGCCTTGAAGAAGGCATGGAAATCATTTGAAAATATTTTACCGCAGTTTCTTTCAATACTGGTTATCATCGGCATCATGTTAGCCATTTTAACACCGGATCAAATTTCAAGCATGATTGGAAACGAGTCCGGGTGGTTTGGAGTAATCATTGCTTCGGTAATAGGAGCAATAACACTTATTCCGGGATTTATTGCATTTCCCCTTGCTGCAGCTCTTTTAAAAAGCGGAGCAGGCTACATGCAGATTGCAGCATTCATATCAACTCTCATGATGGTTGGTGTGGTTACTATGCCTGTTGAAATGAAATTTTTTGGAAAGAAGGCAACTCTCATTAGAAACGCAGAAGCATTTGTGTTTTCGTATATAGTTGCATTTGTTATGGGGGTGTTTCTGTAATGGATAAGTTTAAAAAAATAATAAAAAGATACAAGGTATTTTTTGCTCTTGCAGCAGTAAACATTGCAGTAATAATCTTCAGACCTGACATAGGAATGAAATCAATCGACTTGACAATAGACAATGCCCTTGAAATGCTTTCCATATTGCCCCCTATTTTTATACTCCTTGGGCTTTTGGATGTATGGGTGAAGAAAGAAACAATGATTAAGTACATGGGAGAAAAATCAGGGATTGTGGGAGTGCTGCTTGCGTTCTTCCTTGGCTCAGCAGCAGCCGGTCCTTTGTATGCAGCTTTTCCTGTGGCAGTTGTCCTTCTCAAAAAAGGAAGCAAGCTATCAAATGTGCTCATTATGATAGGAGCATGGTCAACAACAAAAATTCCTCTTCTTTTGTTTGAGGCATCCTCCATGGGAATAAAATTCATGACACTTAGATTTGTCCTTGATATTTTTGGAATAGCATTCATTGCATATACAACGGAAAAATTGCATTCAAGTGAAGAAAAGGATGAAATTTACAAAAATGCAGTCAAGGCTGAGTAAAAATAAGTAAAATTTATGCTGTAACTGTATATTTTGTTAATAATAAAATTGACACTTCAACAACTCAGTGATACAATAAGTTGGAAACCGACCGGTCGGTCGAAAATTGGAGGGAATTTTGAAAAAATTATTGACATTATTATTAGTTACAGCATTAGTTTTTACTGGATGCGGCAAGACAGATGATATCAGTGCCGAAGTTACAGAAGAATCATATACAGCTGTAGAGGTGGAAACATTGAAACCAATAGAGCTGCATATTGAAAATATTATGACAGCAAAGACTTATGCAGACAAGGACGTGTATGTTGTGCCTCTCATGTCCGGAAAAGTTGAAAGCATCAATGTGAAGGTTGGAGACAGGGTTAAAAAGGATGATGTGTTATTCGTTATGGATACGGATAGTATTACAAACCAGGTCAATCAAGCTCTTGCTGCATATGAATCAGCCAAGGCAGGATATGAAGTCAGCGTATCACAAATTGAAAATGCTAAAAAATCATTTGAAAGAATCCAAAAGCTTTACGAAGAAGGAGCAGTACCTGAAAGTCAATACGATCAGGCAAAGCTTGCTGCATCAGACGAGTCTTTGGAAGTTGCTGCAAAAAGTGTTGATCAGGCAAGAGTTGCCTATGAAAACGCAGCAGATGCTTTGGACAATGCAGTTGTAAAGGCTCCCATATCAGGAGTTATTTCAGACATAAGCATTGTTGAAGGAGAATTTGCAACTTCAGCAAAACCTCCTGTTACAATTGTTGATTCAGACAGCATAACAATTGAACTTGCTGTTCCAGGAAACATGGTTAACAAACTTCATAAGGGAACAGAAGCTAATGTTGAAATCAGTGCTGCAAATTACAGCGAAAAAGCAGTAATCGACAGCATCAGCACCAGCTCAGACCCAATGACAAATCTTTATACAGTGAACATCATACTTGAAAACAACGGATCTATTAAACCTGGAATGTTTGCCAAAATAAACTTTGAAACAGACAAAATCGAAAATGCTCTGGCTGTTAAGACAGAAGCTGTTGTTGACAGAGACGGAAAAAGTTATGTCTATGTTGTTAACGGCGATGTATCTGAAGAAAGAGAAGTTGTTACAGGACTTGACACTGGTTCGTACATAGAGATTAAATCTGGTCTTGCAGCAGGAGATACTGTAATAGTGAAAGGACAGGATTACATCACAGGCGGCAGCAAAATAAAGGTAGTAAGGGGTGAATAAGCATGTTTGCTAAGTTTTCAGTAAAAAAACCCGTTACAATAACCATGATGATATTGATAGTTATAGTTCTGGGAGCCATATCCCTGAGCAAACTGTCAATAGACCTGCTTCCTAACATTGAGCTACCAATAGCAATTGTTCAAACCACGTACTCAGGAGCAGGACCTGAAGAAGTTGAAAATCTCATAACTGTTCCAATGGAACAGGCTGTTGGTACCATAGAAAATATCGACACAATTACTTCTTATTCAAATGAAGGAAGCTCACTGTTGCTGATGCAGTTTAATTTCGGCACAGACATGGACGAAGCAACACTTCAGATGAGAGAAAAAATTGATATGATAAAAGGCTTCCTGCCTGACGGAACAACGTCACCTATTGTAATGAAAATAGACCTTGACAGCATGCCCATAGTGCAGCTTGCAATTTCAAGCAAAGGAAGTCTTCAGACAACTCAGAAGTTAGCAGAGGATGTAATTCAGCCTCGACTCGAAAGAATAGAAGGAACTGCTTCAGCAGATGTTTCAGGTGGACTTGAGCGAGAAGTTGAAATAATGCTAAAGGAAGAAATGACAAAGGGCTACAATTTGAGCCAAAGCTACATTTCCGGAATACTTAAGTCTGAAAACCTAAACCTTTCTGGCGGAACGGTCATGAAGGGAAGCAACGAACTTACAGTAAGGACTGTAGGAGAATTTAAAGATATTGAAGAAATAAGAAATTTAAATATTACTCTTC
Organism: Sedimentibacter sp. B4; assembly: GCF_000309315.1. NCBI lineage: Bacteria > Bacillati > Bacillota > Tissierellia > Sedimentibacter > Sedimentibacter sp. B4. The sequence goes on along the minus strand of NZ_CANG01000903.1, from coordinate 42,028 downwards.
CCAAAGGAGGAACAGTTAGATTAAGTGACATAGCTGATGTTGAATTTGTGAACAAAGATCAGTCTACTGTAACAAAACTTAACGGACAGGACGTTGTTCAAATATCCGTTATGAAACAATCTGACGGAAATACTGTAAGTGTTGCAAAAGACGTTACTAAGGAACTTGAAAAAATTCAGAAGGAATATCCTGATTTAAAGATTGAAACGGTTTTTAACCAGGCAGATTACATAAACCAGTCCATTGATAATTTAAAAAACACTGCTATTACTGGAGCGATGCTTGCTGTAGTAATACTATTGATATTTTTGAGAAGTTTCAAAACAACATTGGTAATAGCTCTTTCCATACCAATATCAATAATAACCACATTTGTTCTTTTATACTTTGCAGGAATAACACTGAATATGATGACCATAGGTGGTCTTGCTCTGGGTGTTGGTATGCTGGTTGACAACTCCATAGTTGTACTGGAGAATATTTACAGGCATCGAAGTCTTGGAATGGACAGAATAAATGCTTCTATTGAAGGAGCAAACGAAGTATCAATGGCAGTAACAGCTTCCACACTTACAACAGTTGCCGTATTTATTCCAATTGTGTTTACCGGAGGACTTGCAGCCACCATATTCAGAGATTTTGCCCTAACAATAGTAATGGCTCTCTTGAGCTCACTTTTGGTAGCACTGACACTTGTTCCAATGATGTCATCAAAGTTGGTTTCAGTAAGAAACCTCGAGTCCGAAGAAGAACAGGAGAAAAAACACGGCAAAATTGTTACAACATACAAGAGAGTTCTTAGCTGGAGTTTGAGACATAGAATTACAACTGTCTTGACAGCAATAGCAATATTTGCAGCAAGTATTGCAATGGTGGCTTCAGTTGGAGCAGAGTTTTTCCCTGCTACGGACGAAGGACAAATCAGCATAAGTGTTACTCTTCCTGACGGAGCGGAAGTTACTCAAGTTGATGATACTTTAAGCGAAATAAATGAAATTATTAAAGAAATACCTGAAGTTAAGACGGTGTTCACCTCAGCAGGCAGCGGGGGAATGATGGGCATATCAAGCGGCTCAAATGCAGGAAGCATAATGGTAATGCTTACAGACCTGGCTGACAGGGACAGAAGCGTCAAGGAAGTCAGCGATGAAATGAGAACATTGCTTAAAGATGTTCCTGGTGCTGAAATAAGCGTTACAGAAACTTCAACCATGTCCATGGGCATGAGCGGAGGAGCAATATCTATAGCTATTAAGGGTGATGATCTTGACACATTAAAAGGCATTGGCGAGGACTTCAAGAAAATCATTGAAAATGTAGACGGAACAAGAGAAGTAGAATCAAGTTATGAAGACGGAATCCCTCAGGTACAAATTATAGCTGATAGAGGAATTGCATCTCAATATGGTCTTACAACTGCTCAAATAGGCTCTCAGGTTGGAAACACTCTTGCAGGTTCAACTGTTACAAAATTCAAAATTGACGGAGATGAGCTTGATGTAGTTTTAAAAGGAGACAATATGTACGGACAAAGCATGTCGCTTTTGGATATGCTTCCAATAACAACTCCTGCAGGTGGAACAATTCCCCTTTCTGAAGTAGCGGAAATTAAAACAGCCAAAGGCCCTGTAAGAATAACAAGAGAAAACCAGACAAGGACTCTCACCGTTACAGGAAGTGTTGCAGGAAGAGACGTTCAGTCAGTTTCCAACGACATTACAAAGGCACTTGCGGATTATGAGATGCCAAACGGATACAGCTACACATTTGGAGGAGAAACAGAACAAATACAAGAAACTTTTGCAGATTTGTTTATGGTTATGATAGTTGCTGTAGCCCTTGTTTACATGATAATTGCAGCACAGTTTGAATCGCTGATCCAGCCGTTGTCAATCATGTTTTCTGTTCCTCTTGCTTTGTCAGGAGGATTTATAGGACTGTTTGTCACAGGGCTGCCTCTGAATGTAATAGGTCTCATAGGTTTGATTATACTTGTTGGTATAGTAGTTAATAACGCCATAGTGCTTGTTGATTATGTGAACAACAGGAGAAGAAACGGTGAAGACAGGACTTCAGCAATTATGAAGGCAGGTCCTATAAGAATAAGACCAATCTTGATGACTGCACTGACAACTATTCTGGGTCTGGTGCCAATGGCTTTAGGAATCGGAGAAGGAGCAGAGCTTACACAATCCATGGGTGTTGTAGTAATCGGAGGCTTGGCATTGTCCACTGTTTTGACATTGGTTCTTGTACCGGTTATGTACACAATATTTGATGATATTACAGAATTTTTCAAAAGAAAATTCATTAAACATAAAAATACAGTAGAACAAAATTAGGAGGATTCAGTGGCGGAATTCAATCAAAAAAGACAAGATATTTTAAACTCTGCCATGGAGTTATTTAAAGAAAAGGGATTTCATAATACCAGGATGGAAGAAATTGCTTTGAAGGCAGGGGTAGGCAAAGGCACACTGTATGAATACTTCACCAGCAAGCAGGAAATTTTTGATGAAACCTGCATTGAAAAAGTGACAGGAATCAAAGATAAAATTGAGGAAATAAGCTTAAGGGACATTACTTTCAGAGAAAAGCTCACAGAAATGATATCGATGAAACAAGGCAGTGAAAAATGTCATGAACCAACTATCGAAGGTATAATGTCCAATAAAAACATAATTTCCGAGAAAGTGGTTTATGCCATGATGAACCATGTTTCAGACATGAATAAAATCATAATCAGAATGGTAGAGCAGGGCAAAAAAGAAGGATTTGTTAACAAGAATATTCCTTCCGATTTGGTAGTAACAATGATTGTTGGAACCGTCAGCGAGTTTATCAGAAACAAATGTACAAACAATTTCGCCGGAATTAGCGGAGAAGAAATTATAATAAATTTACTTTTCAACGGTTTTGGTGTAAAATAAATAAAAACATTAAATACGGGAGGGCGTATGAAAAGAAAAATTGCGCTGTTATTGGCGATGGTACTTACATTGAGTACAATACAAACAAATTATGCTTTGGCAGATGAAGAAACAGCTGTTGAAACAACTGCTGAAACCACAGAAGTGACTGTACAGCCTCTTCAGCTTTCAATTGAAGATGCCATTAAGCTGGCTGTTGAAAACGACAGGGGAATGTGGAAAATTAATGATGGTATAAAACAAATGCAACAAATGAGAAAAGACGGAAGTGATGCCAAAGAACAGGCAGAAATGATAATGGATCTTGATCTTGGTACATTATCTATGCTGAACATAGATGTTTCAAGCAACTATGTTGAAACACTTCTTGCAAAGAATGGGTATTACATAAAGACAGCTGATACTCAAATGAAGCTTCTTGAAAAAAACAAAGAAGTTCTTACAGCTGGCATAGAACTCGGTACAATAAGAATCTACTACAACGTCTTGGTTGCAGAAAAAACAATTGAAATAAATCAGGCGAAACTTGCCAGCGCAAATGAACAGTTAAGAGTTATAAATCTTAAGTTCAACACCGGTTCTGCTACAAAAGCTGAAGTTTTAAGCGGAGAAATGGCAGTTCAGCAGGCTCAGACGGACCTGGATTCAGCCAATGACGATTTAAACATGGCAAAACTAAATCTATTAAATGGATTGAATCTGCCTTTTGATACAGAAGTAATCCTTACAAGCAAGGATTTAAGTTATGTTCCCACACAACAGCTAAACCTTAATGCAGCAATTGAGAAGGCAAAAAAAGACAGAACGGAAATAATCGAAGCGGAAAATGCATTAGAAGTTCAGAAAATAAAAACTCATGTATATACTGCATACTACACTTCTAACTTAAGACAACACAAAGCTGCTGTAGAAGAACTTAAAGATGCAGAGCTTAATGTACCTCAGGCATACAAAGATGTGGAGCTTGATGTTAGAACATCATATCTGAACCTTGTTAAGGCAGAAAGATCTTTGGTAAACATGGATAAGACTGTTGAACTGGCAAAGGAAGCAGCAAGAATCAACAAGCTTCTATATGCAAACGGCATGGCTGCTGCAGCTGATGTTATTTCTGCAGATGCAAATCTCGCTCAGGCTGAAATAGGACGTTACCAGGTCCTGGTTGCTTACAATTTAAGCAAGCTTATGTTTGACAATTCAAACTTAATTGGTTCATCAGGTTATTAGAGGTAATTGACAAAATGAACATTGAAATAAGAAATGCAAAACAAGAAGATCTTGATAGAATTGCACACTTAGAGTCGGTGTGCTTTCCTCCTGAAGAAGCAGCCACCAGGGATTCATTCAAAAGAAGAATAAATACATTTCCTGAAAGCTTTTTTGTAGCTGTAACAGATGAGAAAATAATAGGTGTTGTGAACGGATGCATGACAAACAGTCCTGTAATATTTGATGAAATGTTTCATGACGACACTACTCATCTTCCTGATGGTGAAAATCAAGCAATATTCGGACTGCTGGTTGACCCTGGATACCAAAGGAAAGGTATTGCAGAAAAGCTTCTTAATCACATAATAGAATTGTCAAAAGAAAGAGGTAAGAAAGCTGTAATACTAACATGCAAGGAAAAACTTATACATTATTACGCAAAGTTTGGTTTTGAAAATCTGGGAGTTTCAGGTTCAACACACGGCGGAGCTAAGTGGTATGACATGATTTTAAAATTGAATTAAATTAGTAAAATAGGAAGTCAATTAGACTTCCTATTTTTATACTAATTAATATTGAAATTAACAGTGAATTCGGAATCCCAGATTGTAGGGGAGGACTACTGTCCTCCCGGAAATGACAAAATTCAAAATTATTGAATTAATAAAACAGGCATATACAAGATCCGCCAACATAAAATTCAAAAATTTAAATGCAATATGCCAATTTAGCCCAAATATTGCTTTATATTGATAAAAAGGTTGAAATATAGCTCAAATTATAGTATAATCGGAAAAGTTGGCTTAAAATCTGCTTGTATTTAACGTTTAATCGTGAAATCATTATTAATTTAACAAACTGTTGTTAATTATAATGGTCGAATCATATAAATATCGTCTAAAAAAACGTTATCAGAGAAAAGCCTGCATTTTTGAATGGGAGGTTAAAAAGCACCTATCAACAAAAAATTAACAATACATGGGAGGTAAAAATGTCAAATTTAAATTCAACAGATGAAAGAGGTTCATGGGGATCCAGAGTAGGCTTTTTGCTTGCAGCAGCAGGTTCTGCCATAGGGCTTGGAAACGTATGGAAGTTTCCGTATTTATGCGGTGAATATGGCGGTGCAGTCTTTATTTTCACTTATATAGCAATACTTGTATTAGTTGGTTTCACAATTATGCTCACAGAGCTAATTCTGGGCAGACATTCTCATCAGGGTCCGGTTGGAGCCTACAGGGCAATCAAGAAAAGATGGTCTTGGGTCGGAATAATAGGAATACTGGCATCTTATTTAATATTGACTTATTACAGCGTAATAGGCGGATGGATAATAAAATACATTGTTTCTGCCTTCACTGGTAATTTTAATACAACAGATATCGATGCTCTTGGAAACATATTTACAACTTTCATAGGCAAGCCATTTGAACCTTTGATATACCACGCTATATTCATAACACTGACCTTGGGCATTGTAATGGGTGGTATACAGGGAGGTATAGAAAAGGCAAGCAAGATGATGATGCCTGCATTGTTTATAATACTGTTTGTTGTAGTTATCAGAGCCGTTACACTGCCTGGAGCATCAGCAGGTCTTGAATACATGCTGAAACCTGACTGGTCGAAGTTCGGCATTAAGGTAATAATTGCAGCTCTTGTACAGGTGTTTTTCTCTTTAAGTCTTGGTATGGGAGTTATAATAACATATGGAAGCTACCTTGATAAAAATGAAAAGCTTACAACAAGCTCAGTGCAAATTCCGCTTATGGACTCTGCTGCAGCACTTTTATCAGCATTTGCAGTATTGCCTGCAGTGTTTGCTCTTGGTTACAACCCATCAGCAGGACCTGGACTGTTGTTCATAACATTGCCTGGAGTATTTGCAAAAATGCCAATGGGTTCGATTTTTGGTTCCATGTTCTTCATATTTGTTCTTTTTGCAGCACTATCATCATCAATATCACTGCTTGAAGCGGCAGTGACATATTTTGTAGATGAGCATGGCTGGAAAAGAAAAAATGCAACAATTATTTTAGGAGCAGTAGCATTTTTAATAGGTGTTCCTTCATCATTGGCCAATGGACCGTTATTTGGTGAAATAACATTTATTAATGGAATGAACTTCTTTGATTCAATTAGTTTCCTGGCTGAAAATCTTCTTCTGCCTCTTAGCGCATTCATGCTGAGTATTTTTGTTGGATGGGTATGGGGAACAGATAAGGCTCTCAAAGAAGCAACTAATAATGGAACTGTGAAGTTTGGCTTAGCCGGAATGTGGGCTTTTTCAATCAAATATTTGGCACCAATAGGAATAGGATTTATCTTGATTCAAAATATCATAGCTTTATTTTAAATAAAAAAATGTGCTATTATAAGCACATCAGGCTATTCACAACCTCTTATTTTTGAAGTTGTAGGGGCGGACCTTGTGTCCGCCCGCAGAATGGCAGTCTGATGTGCTTACAGCACATTTTTATTTTTCCTTTCCAAACAATCCTGATATTGCTTTTAATGCAGTGAGTCCAAATCCTATATACATATTGATTCCAAAAACAAAGCCGCCAAAACCATATAACATTAAACGGCTGAAATATTTTTCTCCAAAGGAATTGAACATTTCATGAATTTTCTTTGGCTCCATTTTTTCAATTTCTTCTCTTGCTATCTGGTCAAACTGAACTGCCTTCAATATATCATCAAGGTTTTTCTTCAAACTCATAATACATGAATCAACAAAAATGTTCAAAATATAACTCTTTGATTTTTCATCAATGAAGTTAAAATTATTACTTGCAGCTTCGTCAAATAAAGAAAGCATGATGTTCCTTGATAATTCTTCGAATTCCTTGCTGTTTGCAATCCTTTCAATGAAGGTGCTTCCTGATTTTATGAATTCATCTCTGTCTGCAACATCAGAAATACTTAAGTCACCTAAACATACAGCGATTTCTTTGAATGCTTCTGCTGTAAACTTTTGCAGTTTTTTATCTTTTTCAAGAGCCTTAAATAAGCTTGATAACATCTTGCTTAAGTCTTCTTTGTTGAGCCCTTCAAATATTTCTCTCACAGAAATTTTAGAAATGCTGTTCAGCACTTCATTTATAAGATCAGAAATCTTATTATGAATTTCCTGACTGCTATTTTTAAGAGAAGGACCCAGTTCTTCAGTGAATGCACTTATTTCTTCGCCGTAAAGATCAAATATGCTCTCAATGTCATTTATGTAAAAAAATTTTAATAGCTCATCTATATCTTTAGCAGCTTCATTGCACATTAAATCCTTAACAATTTTTTGAATGTTGCTTTCAATTTTAGCTGAATTTCCTTCATCGAGGTATCTGTCAATCATACTGCTAAATTCTATCTTATCAAGTTTTGAACGCAGTACCTGTACCTTTGACTTATAAAATTTATCTTCTATTACTGCTCTGAAAATACTCTTCAGCTCTTCTTCCTTGCTATCAATGAAAAGAGGCAATTTTTCTGACATTACTTTTTTCATCAGTTCATCCACAACTGCATCGCCGCCCATGAATGAATACATTCCTCTTTCAATGAATCCGAGACTGTTTTTTATTTCAGCCTGCACCATGAGAGATATTTTGTCCTTGTTTTGTATAGAACTGTTTTTTACAGCTGAGGACAACTTCTTGAGAATACCAGGAAGATTTTTGTCTACATATTCTTTTAATTTACCGTCAAAAAGTTCTTCAAATTTCTTGTCGCTGTCAAAATATCGATTTATAATTTTTACTGCACCCTGAGAAATTTTTTCTCTGGAGGATTTTGAAGTAGCCAAGGATGAAATTTTTACAGAGGCAGTTTCTGTAAAATGTTCTGTTTTTTCCTTGCCAAGTATTTCAGTCAAGGACTTGCCGGTTAATGTATTGTATTTATCCTGTTGTTTCACAGCGAAATTTTTGATTTTAGTGCTGTCACTTACAAATTCCTCAAATGATGTGTAATATTTATCAACTGCACTTACAAGCACATTTTTAACCATGGGTGACGACACAAACTCAAGTGTGTTTTTGTCACTGTTTATCTTTTCAAAAGCCATACTGCTTAATTTATCGCTTGAAATTCCTTTTAATGCTTCGTCTGTGAAGTTTTCTGCCATATTGGAGTCAATAATTGCTGATAGTTTTGCTGTTCCTCCCTTGTCGTAAAGGGAAGCAGCAATTGTACTTGAATTTTCTGAAATTTTATTGTTGCCAAACTTCAATATGCCTTCAGTAATATTTTTTCTGTTATCAGACAATATTCTTCCTGCAGTTTCATAATTTTTATCTGCTGCACTGTTCAAGAAACTTTCCTTTATAACTGATTCGTATTCGTTGAAAAGGGAATTGATGCTTTCCTGACTTAACAAGCTTTTGTCAATAAAGTCTGCTGTGCTCTTTGCAAAAGCTTTCTGGTTTTTTAAAATAAATCCATGGGAAAAGTGTCTTAAAAGAGGGATTTTACTTAAAATCTTCACTTCCTTGTAAGGCTTGAAAAGCATGTTTATTGCAAGGACGTTTGTAATGAATCCCACGAACGCATATGTTGCCATGGTTACAGCACTTATGCTGCCCGAATCTGCAGGAGCATTTTGAAAAGCAGCCAAAATAAGACCGGCAGTAACTCCCAGAACTCCTCCGAAAAACATAATTGGTTTAAGCTCGCGCCCTATAAATTCATTTGCAAATTCAACAAGGTCATCATCACTAAGCTTGTTGAGGTTTGAAGAAACTATTCCTTTTATTGAACCCTTGAGAATTGTATCTGTGTTGTTAACCACATATTCACGAAGAGATCTTGAGCTGTTTAGCGAAAGATTTTCGATGGAGTTTAATCTGTCCAGGGCATCTGAAACATTCATATCCTTTAAATTTTCAGACAAAGATTTATAAGCAGCATAAATTTCACCGTCAACCTGCTCATATATTGATTTGCTCTTTAGGGACGACTTCATATTCCATGCGTTTTCAATTTTTATCTGGATTTCTTTCTTAATGTCTCCATCACTGTTCTTAACTAGATTTACAATCAATTTGTCAGTCTTATCTATAACTTTCTTTGCAGTCTGTTCTGTTGAAAGTTCGGATAATTTTAAGGATAATTTATCATTAACAGCTTGATGTGCACTTTTATTTGCCATTGATAAAATTGTATTTGAGCTTAGGATGCTCTTAAGGCTGATATGGCCGAATGCATAGTCAGGAGCCATGTCGCTGATTTTCAGATTTCCAGCTTTGTCTATTACTTCGTTAAATATTGCTTCAAAATTGTTGTTAATGTATGTTGTTGCTGCCTGAGAAAGACGTTCAGCTGTTATGTTGTTTTTTTCGGCTTCAAGCACGATTTCGGCAACAGTCATGCTGCTTAGAATTTCTATAGCCTTTGCGCTGAGCTTTTCTGATAATTTTTCAGGCTCAGCAATCTTTTCAACAAATGATATGATTTTATTGACTATGCTGTATTTCTGGCTGAGATTTCCAAAATATGAGTTTTTAATTGTAGACAGAAGCTTTCCCTTTAAGCCGTCTGATTCCTTAATAACTTCATCAATAGAATCTTCAAGAAGCTGATCTATAGATTTACTGTTTTCCTCAATCCATGCTACAATGCTGCTGGTCAGGTGAGGCAGATTTTCTTTGATATATTCCTTCAAATTACTTTCAAATGAAGAATCAAGTAGGTCAAAAATGCTTTTATCAAGTCTTTTTCCGTACTCAAAAATAGAACTTCCAAGCTTTGATACTAAGTTCTGGCCTTTTTCTGAATTTATGAAATCAAGAAACTTCTTTGAAATTTCTGCTTTTTTAAGGCTGTCTATGTTAAGTATAGTTTTTAATTCTCTTTGGTATAATACTTGCTTTGTGCTGTTCAGAGCACTGTTTAAGTTTATTAATTCGGATACATCATCTATATTAGAACTTGAACGGAATATATCCGGTAATTTTTCAAAAATATTTGTTAATATTGCTGATGAAAAATTTTCTGCTCCTAATAAAAGCTCATTTACATTGCAATCCTTGACTGTATCATACAGTTTTAGAAGGAACTTTTCTAAAATGTCTTTGCTTTCAAGAGTTTCAACAATAAAATCATAAAGAGAAGAAGATATTTTCTCAAGCTGTACATTGCTTAAAATGTCTCCTGGTTCTATGCTGTCAACAATCAAATCAGTTCCTGGAGGAACAATTTTTTCTATTAATGATGATACATAGTTATCCGTATTTGACATAGTGGAGCTGAATCCATCAATGTCTGAAAATTTGTCATTTCCTGCTGATTCATAAAGGCTATTTTTAAAGAAATCCTCTGTGAGAACATCAAATTTTTCCTTAAACTTGTCATCTGTAAGGATTTCATGGAGCTTTTCCTTGTTTATAATGTCATTTTCAACCATGGAGCTTAAGTTGTCTATAAACTCAGTCCTTGTTTTTTTGATCACTCCTCCTATTTTCAGCGGAGTATATTCCTTGAAAAGCATGTTAATTGCATAATCGTTTGTTATGTATCCCGATGCTCCGCCTAATACTGCCTGTGCTAAAAAATTTAATAAAATTTCATTCATAATTTTCCTCGAATTGTTAATAATAGTAGATTATATCACTCTTTTAAAAAAATGCAAATATTCATTAAATGTATCATTATTGTTTCATAAAACAGGCATTATAGTCCCAATATTAAAATTATATTGATTTATCATGTAAATTAATGTAAAATATAATAAATAAGCAGAATCTATTAGGAGGAATAAAGTAAATGAAAACGTATAGCACAGACAAAATTAGAAACGTTGCCTTAATTGGCCACAGTAACTGTGGCAAAACAACGCTGACGGAATCACTTTTATACTTTACCAATGTTACAAACCGCATGGGTAGAGTCGAAGACGGTAATACAGTTTCAGACTTCGATAAAGAAGAAAAAGACAGACAAGTTTCTATTGGCACTTCAATCATACCAATAGAGTATGACAATACTAAAATTAATTTTCTTGACACTCCTGGATATTTTGATTTCGTCGGCGAAGTATATGGAGCCCTAAGGGTTGCAAGCAGCGCTGTTTTAGTAGTAGATGCAAGCTCAGGTATCGAAGTAGGTACAGAGAAGGCATGGAAATATGCTGAACAAAGAAACATGCCAAGAATCATAGTGCTTAATAAAATGGACAAAGAAAACGTTAAATTCGACGAAGTACTTGATTCATTGAGAGAAACATTTGGAAAAAAAGTAGCTCCATTTACAATTCCTCTGGGTAAAGGTGAAAATCACGACGGATACATGGATATCCTGAACAGACAATGCTACATAGGACCAGAACCTGTTGATACACTTCCTGATACAGCTGAAAAGGCTGAAAGAGTAAGAGCTCTGTTGATGGAAAGCGTTGCCGAAACAGATGAAGAACTGCTTGATAAATTTTTCAACGGTGAAGAGTTTACAGACGAAGAAATACATACAGGCTTAAAGAAAGCTGTCCTTTCAGGAGAATTAGTTCCTGTAATACTGGGATCAGCCATAAAAGGTCTTGGAGCTAGACTGCTTTTAAGAACAATAATCGAGTATCTTCCAAGTGCTCAGGATCTTGCCGAAGTTAAAGGAATGAATGGTTCTAAAGAAGAAATAAGAAAAGTTGATACACAATCTCCGCTTTCAGCTTTAGTTTTCAAAACAATAGTAGACCCTTTTGTTGGTAAAATTTCGTTGTTCAAAGTTATGTCCGGTTCTATTAAAAAAGATATGGATATTTACAATGCGGATTCAGGCGAAACAGAGAGAATCGGAAATATTTTCTGTTTAAGAGGAAAAGATCAGGTTGAAGCTTCTGAAATAGCAGCAGGAGACATTGGTGCAACTTCTAAAATGCAATACTTCAAAACAGGAGACACTATTTCAACAAAAACAAATCCAATAGTATACGAAGGCATAGATTTCCCTAAACCATGCTATTTCATGGCAGTAAGTGCTAAGTCAAAAGATAATGACGAAAAAGTTGGTACAGGACTTCACAAGCTTAACGAAGAAGACCCAACCTTTATGATAGAAAGAAACGTTGAAACAAAAGAACAAATATTAGGAGGACAAGGAAACATTCAGCTAGAAGTTATTGCCAACAAGCTTAAAAACAACTTCAAGGCTGAAGTAAATCTTACTCCGCCTAAGGTTGCATACAGAGAAACAATAAGAGGAAAATCAGACGTTCAAGGAAAACACAAGAAACAATCAGGCGGAGCCGGACAATACGGCGATGTTCGTGTAAGATTTGAACCTTCACAGACAGAATTTGAATTTGTGGATGAAGTATTCGGAGGAGCAGTTCCAAGAAACTTTATACCTGCAGTAGAAAAGGGACTCCATGAATGCATGGACAAAGGTGTCCTGGCAGGCTGCAAGGTTGTAGGCGTAAAAGCAACATTGTATGACGGTTCATACCACGACGTTGACTCAAACGAAATGTCATTTAAACTGGCAGCTTCATTGGCGTTCAAAAAAGGTATGGCTGAAGCAAAACCTGTTCTTCTTGAACCAATCGCAAAGGTTGAAATCAGCATACCTGATGAATACTTAGGAGACATCATGGGCGACATGAACAAGAGAAGAGGAAAAATTCTCGGTATGGAACAACAGGATGACGGAACTCAGCACGTAATGGCAGAGGCTCCAATGGCAGAAATGTACACATATGCCATAGACCTGAAATCCATGACTCAGGCAAGAGGAAGCTTTGAGATGGAATTTTTAAGATACGACGAAATGCCGTTCAATATGGCCGAAAAAGTAATATCAGACTACAAGGCTAAGAACGAAAATTAGACTGTAGGTTTAAAATAAAGTGTGCCAATTTAAAATAAAGTGTGCCAATTTAAAATAAAGTGCGCCAATTTAAAATAAAGTTTGACTAAATTTAATCCTCTCGGCTATAATACCGAGAGGTGTTTTTTATGTCAAAAAGAAAAAGAAATTCTGATTATGAGAAAAAAATAAGTGAAGGCAGAGGAAGCGGTGAAGGTTTTAATTATAAACCTTGGATTGATATTCAAGATGTACCTTCTCTTGGAAGATCTGATCGTACTAAAAGTTTAAAAACAAGCAGAATGCATGGCTTTTTATCAGATTTAGAACGAAATTATTTTTACTATTTAGATTTTGCAGATAATGTAGAAGATATCAGAGAACAATTCCCCATTTTACCAATAGAAGAAACAATTTTGATTGCTGAAGAATTAGGTATAGATCATCCTGAAAACCCTAAAACAAAAGAGTTAGAAGCAATAACAACAGATTTTCTAATAACTATTAAAGACTTCCATGGTGGAACCAACTTGATTGCTAGAACTCTTAAATTTAAAGATGCTTTATTTAATAAAAGAGTTATTGAAAAATTTGAAATAGAAAGAATTTATTATGAGCGTCAAGGTATTGATTGGGGTATTGTTACTGAAAATGAAGTAAATAAGAATGTTTCAAAAATAATTGCTGATTTATATGGCTATCAAAATTTAAAAGAAATTGAAGGCTTTTTAGAGATAGATACAGAAATAATGCTAGATATGAAATATGATTTTATCAGTAATTTATTAAATTATAATGGATCTGTTAGAAAGTTATGTAACGAATTTGATAAAAAGATGCAAATGATAGATGGAAGCGGAATAGCCTTATTTAAACATTTATTAATAACTAAAGAATTAAAAATAAATATTGAGAATGGTTTGGATTTAAATTCTCATATTGATGTAAGTGTTAATCAATTTTCAAATATTAATAGAGGTATTTCTTAATGGTATATAGTAATGCTGTATATATAAACAAAAATAATAATAATGAAGTTATTAGAATTATAGAAGTCGATGTTGAAAACGATATATGTTTTTATTATCCTTTAAATTCAACACTTCCTAATTGTGAAAAATATAAATTAAGCAGCTTAGAAAACGAAATAAGTCTTGGATTATATATTAAAATTTCCGATCCGTTTTCAAAGGCCATTGACGAGGAATCCATTTCTTTAGAAAATATAAAAAAAAGAGATCTTAATTGGAGTATAATTCAAAATGCTTGGAGTAAATATAAATTTGATATAATAGAAAAAAATAGTAAAAGGAATATTTTTAAACTGATTGCTGAAGAAAATTTTATATCAGAACGTACAGCACGAAGGTTATTTAGCAGATTTTTTAGATATGGAATGACTAAGATGTCCATGCTTCCGAATTATAGAAATTGCGGTGGAAAGGGAAAGGATAGAGTATTAGGAGATGATAAAGTCGGTAGACCTAGCAAATATGGTGATAAAAATAATTCAGGAATAAATGTAACAGAAGATATCAAGAATATATTCCGAATTTGTATAGAAAAGTATTATTATAATGAAAAACAAGAAAGTTTAACGGAAGTTTATAACAAGATGCTACGTGAATTTTTCTCATATAAATATAAAGATAGTAATGGAAAATTAAATTATACTCTTTATGATAAAATACCTAAATATCCTCAATTCTACTATTGGAAGAGAAGATTTGAAGACACAACCAATGAAATTATTAGTCGACAAGGAATTAAGGAATATGATTTAAAAGATAGACCATTGCTTAATAATTCTACTATGGAAACTGTAGGACCAGGTACAAGATTTCAAGTGGATGCCACAATTGCAGATATTTATTTAATAAGTAAGTTTGATAGGGAGAGAATTATTGGTAGACCTATAGTCTATGCAATTATTGATGTTTTTTCTAGATTAGTTACAGGTATTTACGTTGGATTCGAAGGTCCATCATGGATAGGTGCAATGATGGCTTTAGATAATATGGTTACTGATAAAGTTGAATATTGTAAAAGGTTTGATATTGACATAGAAGAAAGTGAAT
Organism: Sedimentibacter sp. B4; assembly: GCF_000309315.1. Lineage (NCBI taxonomy): Bacteria > Bacillati > Bacillota > Tissierellia > Sedimentibacter > Sedimentibacter sp. B4. Next base: position 27,018 of record NZ_CANG01000903.1, on the reverse strand, counting down.
GGCCTGCACACCACTTACCTCAAATAATTATTGCTGATAGAGGTGAATTTGAAGGCTATTCAGTGGAGAACTTAATTAATAATTTAGGAGTATCAATAGAAAATACCCCGCCATATAGAGGAGATTTAAAAGGCATTGTTGAAAGGCGTTTCAGAACTATAAACACTAAAATAAAACATAAAACTCCGGGTGCGATTATGAAAGAGTATAGGCAACGTGGAGATAGAGATTATAGGTTAGATGCTCAGTTGACATTAGATGAATTTACAAAAATCATTATTAAACTTGTACTTAGTCATAATAATACAATAATTCAAAAATACCCTATAGAAAAAGAAATGATAAGTGACGGAGTTGCTCCAATACCAACAAAATTGTGGTATTGGGGTATAAAGAACAAAAAAGGCGGTTTAAGAGTAATTGATGGCGAAATAATGAAATTAAATGTTATGCCTAAAGCTAAAGCGAGTGTATCTAGAAGTGGAATAAGGTTTAAAGGACTTTTTTATAGCAGCCAAAAAGCTGTAAAAGAACAATGGTTTGTTAAAAATAAAATACGAAGTATTAACATAGTATATGATCCACGAAATGTTAATTACATATATATTCCAGACAGTGATGGTAGAAGTTACGAAAAGTGCTTTTTATTGGACACGTGTATTCAATATAAAGATGCTATTCTTTATGAAGTAGTTTATTTTCAAGAGTTACATCAAGAATTGTTAAAGGAGAAAGAACAGGAAAATCTACAAAAACTAAGTAATTTAGATAAAGACATAGAAGATATTGTTAAGCAAGCTCAAAAGGAAGGAAAAAGTAATATCGCTCTAATGGATTTAAGTAATACGCAAAAAATTAAAAATATAAGAAACAATAGACATATAGAAAAAGAATTAAATAGAGAATTTGAAAAGTTTGAACTTGACAAAACTAAAGAAAAACATGTTGATAATGAAGCGGATGGTTCAAAAATAAATAATATAAGTAATATTGACAGTTTGTATGAAAAAATTAGACAAAAAGGATATGAAAAGTTTGACGGACATAAATAGTATACGAGTTTTAAAAGGAAGATTGGAAGAAGCAGAATATAAAGAACAAGAAATAAATGAGTACAGGAATAACCCTTTTATTGAGGCGCTACCAAGAATTTTTACTGATGATGATATAATTGATAAGTTTTATAATATTCCGGAATTTGAGGAAGATTATAAATACCAAGCAAAAAATGTAAGGTTTCATACCTTAAAAAGAATAAAAAATTATAGTCAGGTGTTTAGTATGCATCTTACTTTAGAAAGTAAGTTATCAACAATGATTCGAAGAGGGTATTTAGCCCGTAATCCTAAAGAAGTTGACTATTTAAAGAGATTAAATATTTTAAATGATATGAAAATCAACAAGTTTTCAACTATTGAAGACATTGATTATAAAATGAAATATTTGAGATCAACTGCAGATAGTCTAACTTTATTAGGGATATCTGGTATTGGAAAAACTACGGCTATAGAAAGATTGCTTTTAATGTACCCTCAAGTAATTAGGCACCATACCTATAAAAATGAACATTTCACTAGAACACAAATTGTTTGGTTGAAAATTGATTGCCCTTATGATGGAAGTTTATCGACTTTATGTAAAAGTTTTTTTAAATCTATTGATAATATTTTGGGAACAAAATATTTTGAAAGATTTGGCTATACAAGTAGAATAACATCTACTATGATGATATCTATGACGCAACTAGCAAGTATGTATGGTATTGGTATATTAGTTATTGATGAAATACAGCATTTAATTAATTCTAAAAATGATCCGGAAGAAATGTTGAATTTTTTTGTAACATTAAGCAATACAATGGGAATTCCTACGGTTTTAATAGGAACGCCAAGGGCTCAAGAGCTATTCAAAGGTAATTTCAGGCAAGCTAGAAGAGCATCAAGTGATGGCTTTATTTTGTGGGATAGGATGGTTAAGGAAAGTAAAGAATGGGATATTTTAATTAATATGCTGTGGGAAATGCAATGTTTGCAAGATTATGCTGAATTGACAGATGTTATGAAAGATGCATTTTATGATGAAACACAAGGTATAACTTCAGTAGCTGTTAATCTATTCATCTTAGCTCAAGAAAGAGCGCTGATGGAAGGAGAAGAAAAATTAACTGTTAAATTAATTAGGGATACATCAAAAAACGATTTGAAATTACTACAACCAATGTTGAATGCTATTAGAACTAATAATATAAAAAAGATTGCAAAATATGATGATATAACTATAAACTATGATATTGTATCTGATAATATTTTTAATAAATTAGATTTAACGAGTAAAATGGAAAAGTTATACGAAGAGAGAAAATGTGATCTAGAATATAAAAGAAAAAGTAGGACAGAATCAATAGTATTGGAATTGAAGAATTTAAAGATTTTTTCCAATTTAACTAACTATGATATTATTTCATTGGTAAGCAAGGAAATTGAAACACACCCCATAGATATTGGATATGATGAAATAAAGGGTATATGTATTGAAAAAGCTATCTATAAAAATAATCAAGTAAAAGTTAAAGAGACAAGAAAAAAGAATGCGTCGTCAAACAAAGAAGGCCTGCTTAAATTATATAAAAATGCAATTGATTCTAAACAACATCCCTATGAAATTTTATTAAAAAACGGTTATATAAAAAAACCATTGGATGAATTAATATGTTAAATTTTTTTACAGACCCATATCCAAATGAATTGCTGTTTTCTGCATTATCGCGTTACCACTTTTATAGCGGAAATAAAAGTTATAGTGATACAAATTATGATTTATATGGCATAAGTAGTTTAAATAATAATAATTATTATTTAGATACTCTAATAAGTAATTTAGGGGGCTCGTATAATAAAAATGAATTAATTTTAAATCATACGACTTCTCCATTTTATCGTCCGTTTTATGGATATAAAAATTTTGATTGGTGTTTTAACAGACAATTATTTTTTTGTCCTGAATGTGCAAAAAATGATATAGGAAAGTATGGTGAAGCCTATTTTCATAGAGAACATCAGCTTGATTTGCTTATTTGCTCAAAGCATAGAGTAGCATTAAAGCCATATGGCGATGGAGTAACATGGAATACTATTAATAATTATAATCAGTTTGATGTAAATAAAATAGATTTAAGCAATATTCAATTTTTTGATGATTCAAAATATGATAATGCGTGGCAGGTCGCAAAAATGACTTCTGAATTACTTTCTTGTAGAACAAATAAATATATAAATTGTGATGTTCTTGAAAACTATTATAAAAAGATTTTAATTGAAAAAAGACTCGCAACTCGTTGTGGAACAATATGTAGAGATAGCTTAAATGAGGAAATAATAAACTTTTATAGTGATGAAGGTTTAAATCTTTTAGATAAATTTTATAAAGAACATAAATATATAGGTTGGAATAGGAGAAGGCTTGATGATTCGTGCAGGCCTAATAATTTAATACAGCACTTAATTTTAATTAGTTTTTTAGGCAAAAGTATTAATAATTTAATAGAAGACATAAATAGAGATTATAAGCCATTTGGAGACGGTCCTTGGGCGTGTATCAACGGCATTTGTAGTTGTAGAGATAAATATGTGATTAAAGAGGTAAAAATAAAATCTACAGATGATGATTTAGATAATACTTATGGTATTTTTGAATGTAAACATTGTAGATTTAAATATTCACGTTATGTGAATGATAATAAAAATGTTCTATTACATATATGCAATAATGGACATAGATATTATATTAAAGAAGTTTTGAACTACGGCAAAAAAGATATTTCTGCTAGAAATTCAAATAAAAAGGCAAATAAAAAAACACTTGATAGTTATAAAAAAAAGATTGTTGAAATAATGAAATCCAATCCTAATATTAGTAGAACCGAAATAGCACGAGAATATTCAAACATATATGAATCATTATTGAAATATGATCGGGATTGGTGGGAAAATAATGCTCCTTCATCAAAGAATAAAAATATTATAAAATTAACAGGGACAAGCTATTATGTAAATGCCCCTTTAATAACTGGAAAAAAGTTAAATAGCAAATAATATCTAAGTAAATGTTAACAATGTCTAATGAAGTTCTTGCAATAAAAAGGAATGGGCTATGTTAACATTTTTTACAGATCCATACATTAATGAATTGTTATATTCAACATTTGCACGGTATCATCATTATGCAGGTAATATAGATTTGTTGGATACTTTAGAAGAGTTGTTTGGTAAAAGAACAGTAATACCTAATTTATATTTGGGTAGCAATCTTGATTATTTGTGTAGTCAAATAGAAGGCAAATATAATGTTGAAGATTTAATTGAAAATCATACAATTTTTCCTTATTATAATCCATTTTTACCAATGGAAAGAAAAATCAGTCTACTTAATAATATGAAATATGGGAATTGCGAAGGTATTTATACCTCATTAGGGTTCGCAGCAGGGGGAATCTGCAGAAAAAAAGGAATTCAATATTGTTGCAAATGTGTTGAGTCTGATATAAAAAAGTATGGAGAACCTTACATACATAGAGAGCATCAATTAGAAGGTATTTTAGTATGTCCTCATCATAAGACAATATTATCAACTTATAAAAAGAATAGTAAAAATACAAGTAGAATTGAGTATATAAGACTAGAGGAAAAGGAGTTAGATTTCAAGAAAGATATAAACATAATTAATGATAATGGTATTGATTTTGAAAAGCTTATTAAAATATCGCAAATGGCTTATAAACTTCTTCAATGCTCTATCAATAATATTGATAGAAATGATGTTTTAAATACATATAAGAATTTATTATATGAAAATGGCTTTATGTCAATTGGTAATATAGTACATCAAAACGAATTATATTATGAATTCACAAGGTTTTATGATGAAGAGTTTTTAAAACTTCTTGAATGTGATATTGATTTTAATAATGACTATAATTGGTTAAAGGTAATATCAAGAAAGTCTAATAGGACATCCCACCCGCTTAGGCACTTATTACTAATTAATTTTTTAGTTGGCGATATAGATATTTTTTTAAGTCATGTAAATAAAAAATACAATCCTTTTGGGCAAGGCCCATGGCCTTGTTTAAATAAGGCTGCAGAGCATTACAGACAGGATGTAATAAGCGATATAATAATAACTAAAGATTCGAAAGCTCCAGTTCCAATGGGTACTTTTAAATGTAGCTGTGGATACATATACTCTAGAAAAGGTCCAGACAAAACTTCTGAGGATCGATATAAAATAGGTAAAACTAAGGAGTTCGGACATATATGGACAGATAAGTTTATTGAGTTCCTAAAAGAAGGTACTTATAGTTCCAGGCAATTAGCTAATATTATGGGATGTGATCCTAATACCATTAGAAAAAAAGCAAGTGAATTAAATATGAACTATTTTGGGTCAAATAAAATTGAAAATAATCAAGTTAATAGCGATGAACAAGAACAAAAAAACGGCTTTAAATTAGAAAAATTCAAGGATAAAGTAATAGAAGTCATTGAATCGAATAAAGGCGCCGGAAAACTAAAAATAAAAGCATTAGTGCCAAATGAAATTAGATATATCTGTAAATATGATAAGGATTGGATGGATAGAGTGTTTGTATTACCAAAATGCATTGAAAATAGCAAATGTGTTAAGATAAATTGGAATGAAAGAGATAGAATTTATTTAAACTTAGTGGAAGAAAAATGCAAAGAAATATATAATAGAATTCCATATCAAAGGGTTACAAAATCTGCAATTGGTACAGAATTAGGTATTAGGAATATGTTATACAACCATGCCGAAAAACTACCTAACACAATACAATTTATTCATAGCAAACAAGAATCAGTTGAACAATTTAGAATTAGAAGATGTAATAATATTATTAAAGCTTTTATTAATGACGAAGTACCTATGCAATTATGGAAGATACAAAAATTAGCCGGGATTAACAAAATAGCATTCAATGAAATTAAAGATAAGTTAGTATATAAATTATAAGGATAAACTAACATTGGAAAGTAAAAATGCAGACATTAAAAATATCATTAGGATATTTTAATTAATATCTGCATTTTTTATTTGGAAGTTTAATGTTACATTGGGATTGAGAAGATTCCTGCCACCATAAATGAACATTGTCCTTATGTTTAGTTATGTTTTTGTTTATTAAAATTCCATGCAAATTGAGTAATATTTTGTTAAATAATGTATAAAATTAGTTGATTTTACCATATTAAGAGAGTAAACTAAAAGTATGATTTGAATACGGGGGGTGTTCAATTGCATCTAAAAACATATCGTATATGCCAAAAAAGTTTGGATCTTATTAAATACTATATACAAAACTTCTTTTCTAAAAAAAATATTTCCATAACTTAAAATGTTAATATAGAGATGTACTTTTATATTGAGATAATGAATAAGCCGCACTAAATTTAACACCTCAACAGAATAGATTGTGGTATTAAACATATAGTTGAGAAAATCAAAATTTTACAAATAATGTATGATGAAATTTAGAAGGTTGGTTATAGCAATAATGTGAAACTTGATATTGAAAAAAAGGTCTTAAATAAAAGTTAGAATCTTTATATTGGTATCCAAAAGAGAGGTGAGAAATGTGAATTGGACAAATTTTCAAACATATAACGACGCGCCTACTAAGGCTTTTGAGGTGTTATGCAATCAACTCTTTGAAAACTGGTGCAAGGAGGAATATCCTTCAAATATTGCCTCCTTTAGCATTGTAAATGGTGCAGGTGGTGACGGAGGAGTAGAATCGTTGGCTGTATTAACCAATGGAGAAATTATAGGATTACAGGTGAAATGGTTTCCTTCAAGCATTTCTGAAAGTCAGATGAACCAGATTAAGAACTCTGTCAAGACAGCGATGAAAGTTCGCTCTCAGATTGTTCGTTACATTGTTTGCATCCCTAGAGATCTCGCTTCGGTGACGGGTAAAGGTGAGAATTCAGAAGACAAACGATGGAACGAAATGAAGGTAGCTATGTCGATGGAGTTTCCTACTCTATCTATTGATTTATGGAACGAAACGCGGCTTGTCTCAGAACTTCAAAAAGAGTCATCTACAGGAATATATAAGTTTTGGTTTAAAAATGCTGAGGTTTCTGAGGAAAATGCAAGATTCTCGTTTAACAAAAGCAAAGAAAGCTGGTTGTCAACGAAATATGTGCCTGAATTAAATACATATGGTGAAATTGATAATTGCATTTCCGAATTTTTAGGGCATCAAAAGCGACGGAATGCTATCAGACTGACATTTGAGAGTCTCAGCACGCTCTGTGACGATTATTCTTATGCGTCAGACGAGTTGATCTCTGTATGTGGAGATAATGATCCACAATTATCAACTGCATTAACCGCTACAAAGGATCGTTTAACCGCAATGAAGTATGAAGTAGATAAGGAGTTGGCGTGGTTAAATAATGAAACAATATTCGGTGTTTCCATAGATGAATCTGCTTTTGGTATTGACATAGATACGCTTGCTGAACAGTTAAAAGAAAGTAAAGAAGAGTATCATCACCATTTTCACTTCTATGAAGTATCAAAAGTACTACGAAAATTAGAGAAAGTTGATACAAGAAATGTACTGAGAATTATTAAGCGTGGGAACGACAGAAAAAGTCTGCTATTTTTAGGGGAGCCTGGGACTGGAAAAACCCATGGAGTTGCTGCAGAAACCGAAAAACTATTTTATGATGGAAATCATATTCCTATACTAATTCAGGCACGCGACATTCCTGCAGATTATACATGGAAAAATATAATTATTTCAGGTCTTGGATTGTCAAATGACTGGAGCGAAGATGAGATTTGGCAAGCATTATCTTCTCTGTCAAACAGAAAGCGATTTCAAGCTATAAATTCAGAAGAACAGATGCACATCTTACCGAAGGCCATAATCATTGTTGACGGCATTGATGAATCCTCGCTTCACCAGAAGTGGATCGAACGAATTCAAGAAACAAGTGTAATTGTTCAAAAATACCCTCAAATTCGATTTTGCTTTACATCCAGACCCTATGTGGTCGAGCCAGATGTTAAGTACGCAAATGTGATAAACATTGGCGCTAGCGGCGATGCTCCGACTTATAAACTTTTTTCAAGATATACTCAAGCTTACAATATCAATGTTACAAATGCTGGTTGGGTAAAATATGCATTAACAACTCCACTATCATTAAAGTTATTTTGTGACATGAATATGGGAAAAACCATAGAGTACCATGATCGAGCAGATGTTTCTATAACAACGCTTCTTAAAGAAAAAATTAATATCCTAGAAAAAGAATTCTGTACAAAAATCAATGCTGCCTCAACAAGTAATCAGTATATCCTAAAAGCAATCAGACTGATTGCTGAGGCATTTTATAAACAACCTCGTCTTGAAAAAAATGCACTTATTGAAACTGCCTTAAAGGGGTTGTCTTTAGAAAGAGCGCATGCAGAGATGATGATGCAATATTTGGCGGACTATGGCATATTAAGGCTGTTTTGTGAACATGGTTCTGGGTACCTTTCACCGGATGCTTATTTCTATTACCCCGGAATTCAAGGGTATTTTGACTACGCATCTGCCCTAATTCTTTTGGACGAGTATAAGTATCCACAGGATATTGATTTTGACAAGTGCAAATATCTTCAGAAAAACACGCTGTATACGTTGACTATTATAGCCATTCAAAGTTTCGACTACCTTATAACATCTAATGCAACCATTGATAATGTAGCAAAACCGTGGTTTAAAGAAGAATTGCTATTTATCGCATTGCGTCATTCAAACCCAAGTAGAGCCGAAACGTATAAAGAAAGGCTTCTACAAATAATGTCGGATGGTGCAGAACCTCTTATGTCGATTACAAATAATGTTGTCTTGCCATTGGCAAGAGACTTACGACATCCTCTCGGAAGTGCGTTGCTTGATGAATTTTTATCTAGTTTTAAATACCCCGCCGATAGAGATATAATATGGTCGATACCGTGTTACCTGAAAGGCACACATACCGATAAATGGTATTACGCAAATGAGCTAGCACTTAATGACGATGAATATGTTTTATCCGATGACGATGTGGCTGGTGGCTGCCCAGTAATATACGCATGGGGGCTTTCTTCCGTTAACAACTCGCAGCGAAAATTTTATAGAGATTCTCTCATGAAATGGGCCCGGTTAGCCCCAGCTGAGTTTTATAAGTTATTTATCAAGTTTTCTTCTGTAAATGATCCTCAAATACGCAGTGATATTTTTTCAATCTTAATGTCTCTCTTATTCGAAGATGAAAACCAGAACCTCGTAAAAAAAGCCGCTGATTGGCTGCTCAAAAATATTTTAGCTCCAGATAAGATCCAAAAAAATTATGACATTTCGATAAGATATTATTCATGTGCTATAGTCCAAAAGGCAATTTTTCTGGGATTTATCGACGTAAACGCTGTAAAAGCTGTAAAAGCGTTTTTGCCTCCGTATAATCCTGTTGGCAATTTTATTCCGTTAGATAAAGGCGCATTGTCCGGAACACGTATGGGTGGCTATAGTGGTATTGACTACGATTTAGCTAGATATGTGCTAATTGACCACTTTACTTCGTGCTTTTCTAATTACGGCAGACGAGTAGAAAATCAGTATGAAAAGCTAATTAATCAAATTGCAAAAGAACAACCAGACTATAATGGAATTTCAACAGACCAGTTTATCATATCTGCTGCTTTTGCCTTTGTAACACAATGTGGATGGAATGAAAAAGAATTTCATTATTATGATAAAGAGAAAAAAGCCAGTGGCGTGGATTATGCAATTAGCGGCTCATATCATCCGGCTACACATGGATCTCAAAGTAAGGTTATGACAATCTGTGAAAAATATGTTTGGCAGGCAAGAAATGTAATTAGCGGGTTTCTATCAGATCGCCTTTTATATTGTGATGATTATGAAGTGGTTCGTGTTTCTGATTATGGGCTATTGGACGATTTTATCATACCAATGCAGGAACTCAATCAAATCGATCCAGATAATATACCAGAAGATCATCCTTGGCATATTCCTGAAAAAAAAGCTGTTATACTAGAAGGACAATACAGCACAAAGGAAGATGTAATCAATTCAATAATTGAATCACCAGATATTGAATGGGTTAAATGGCTATTTATAGATAATAATGCGCAAAGATACAGAGTAGAGAGCAATAACTTAGCAGCTCTAGGAGGATACTCATGCTTTTACGGCCCTGCAGGAGTTGAGACATGCCTCTTTATCAGTTCAATATTAATTGCTACTGACGATTTTGATAAATTTCTTGATATGTTAAGTGCCGATTCTAATTTGGCTTATAATATATCAAATCCTTCGGATTGGAGAGGTGGTGTTCAGGCATCCTGTTATATTACTCCTAAAGAAGTTTGTTGGTTTCCTTGGAAAAAACGATATAATAGTAGATTTGTTGATTATTTTCCTCAACTAAATATTCAATCTGCTATCGACAAGTGTTGCTATAATTTTCAGGAGTATGGCGATGTTTATTACGACTTGCCATCTTTCCATGTAAGGGATTTACTCCATATCAGTAATTCAGATGGCTACCTATTCTATGACAACGATAAAAAGGTAAAAGCTGAATACTGCATAACAGGCGAAAAATGGCGAACTTATCAAGATTACCTTCTGGCAGATAAAGAAGAATTACTTGCAAAGGCAGAAGAAAGCGGGAATAAACTTCTTTGGATAATGCGTGAATATCGTAGAGAAGATGGAAAGTCTAAAGAAAAGTTCGGTGAATTTTACGCCGAAAAAGACTGTTGTAGTATTGGTTTCTTGAAAAATGACAAGTTTATTACATTGCAGATTTCTTCGCATATAGATAGTAAAGTGAAAATCCGTTGACCATTATCTTTGAATTGCAAATGCCAATGGTGAAGTATTATGGAGTATTTAGAAAGATGTTTGCGGTACTTTTGAAATTGGTTGCCTGATTGGGAGATGGTTCAGGAAGTGTATCAAACAGTTCTGAATTCTTTTTCTGTTATAACCCCATTAGCATATTCTTACTTGGAAGAATTTATAAGATCTACAACATTGGAATATGGCATTGAGATACTAGATGATTCAGGTAATCTCAAAAGGTGCAAAGTAGGTATATGTCTAATTAGCCTTGCTATTTCAGAAAATAGTAACAATCTAGATTACTTTGCACTTCTTGAAAAGACAAAGGCTTATTTTTCGTCTTCGAGCCCTAGAGATAAGGGAGATAATCGTAATAAAGTTGTTCATGGCTATATGCATCCTAGATTTTGGGACAAAGAATCATTTGAGCGATTAATTCACGACATCGCCTCACTTTCAAAATATTCGAAGTCTTGAGATATGACAGTTACACATTATGTTTAAAACAGACAAGCTCATTTATATTAAATACATAGAAAGAAGAGATAATTAATAGATGAACGAGGAGGTAGATCAATATAGACGAAGAACTATACTGTATTTATTCTGATAAAAATATATCAAGAAATCAAATGAGCATAGAACATATAATACCTAAAAGTTTAGGAGGTTCTGATGAATTTATAATTTATGTAGATAAACAACTTAACTCTGTTTTGGGAAGTACCGTAGATGGAAAATATGTAAACGATCCACTCGTAAGGTTAAGGCTTTTACATGAAAATCATAAAGGACATTCAAAAAAAGAACAAGAGGTTAAGTTCATAAATAGTAGCATTAATAATAAACCAGTGAGTGTTACTTTTAAAAAGAGTGGAATTGATATATATGATCCAATTATTAAAAAACATATAAAGCCTAATGGTGAAATAACTACCGGTATGACTATCAATCTTTATACTAGAGTTAAATTTATAGCGAAGGTAGCTTTAGCTTCAGGTTATTACATACTAGGTGATTCATTTGTTAAAGGTGCGGATCATGATTCTTTACGTAGGCTTATATTTTCAAAAAACATAAGAAACGAAGACTTGGATCTCTTCTTTATTGATAATTTGCATATTAATGAAAAAGATAAAGATCATGTAAAGCTAATTTCGTTATTAATTGAATTTTTGGGTGGTACAAATGTTATATTACAAATATTTCAAACAAGGATAATTGTTGATATAGGTATTGATGGAAAGTATATAGGTGGAGTTAGTTTTAAGGCCGAAAGTAATAATATTCCTTACCAAGATGCAACAAGGTTAGGTCAGATAATAAACATTAAAAATGGAACAATGATTGTTAAGTCTTTCTGGAGAGCGATATTTGAAATGAATAAGGCTTATAATGTAGCACAAGTTGATGATTCAATTCTGGATGTCACTTATATATAATCTAGAGTTTCATAATTCTTTGAATATTCTCGTTTCAAGATACCTTGATTACAGTAGATATACATACTAGGGCTGCGTATGATGATTGTAACCCCAATACTCCATTACATATTTTCAATAATGACTCAAGTTAATTAACTTCCCATTATGTTTATATTGGATAAAATGTATAGTTATCGTAATACGGATAAAAGTTTATACTCTTTTTAAGGTATTAATATATATAAAATAATAGAAAAACTGATAAGATGGAGATGAAACCTTTTGAGTGATAGAGAACTTGTAATGCAATACATTGAAGATTCACTAGAATGTGAATGGGTGGATTTCAAAGAGAAATTTTATGCTCTGAAGAATGATAAAGAAAATTTTATAATTGATATTGTTTCTTTTGCGAACAATCTACAGCAAAAGGATAAATTTCTAATCTTTGGGGTTGAAGACGGCAGCTGTAATATTTGCGGAATTGACACAAATACAATGCCTGATATAGCAATATTAGAAAATTTGTTATTTGAAAAGGTCGAACCTAAAGTAACTATAATATTAAACTCAGTACTAATTGAAAATAAAAAAATCGCCTATATAAAAATTCCCAAAAGCAATGAAAACCAACCATATATGCTAAAGAATGAATGTGGTAAGGCGAAAAAGGGTGATATATTTATTAGAAAAGGTTCCGTCAATACTAAAGCAACTAGAATGGATCTAGATGATATTTATTTAAACAGACATTTCCAAGAAATTAAACCTTATGATAATTACATATTAATTGCTCCAATACATATGAAAAATATATTACCTGAAAATCTGACATACGGTAAAATGGATATTGAAATAATTAATTTATCGAATCGTCCATTGCTAATTAATAATGGTTGGGTCGAATTTGAGAATCAGTTTGGTAAGATAGAACGTTCAATTTTTGATATTCTTCCGAGTATTAATATTAGAGATAATCCTTTTGAAGTTCCGCCTAATACTCATTTTAAAAGAGAGATACTATTTGATTTTTTAAGTAGTGATTGCATTACCTTACACTTTGATGATAAAGGTTACTTAAATACAAAGACTTATGTTAATACAATTTTTGAAGATGTTAATGGTAAGTTTTTTAGAAGTGAACCAAAGGAGTTTTTTATTATTGCTAAAGGGGAAATTTTGCATAAAATAAAGCTCTTATATAAGAAATTTCGCCAATATTTAATAAAACGAAATGTGGCTATATTAAGTGCAATAGAGCTAAATCAAGATGAGGTAATAGATCAATTGTTATCGGTTGATTTCAGCTTGGTTCAACCAGGATATGTCTTGGAAAATCCTGAATTTCCAGAATATGATATTTGTGCAAATATAATTAGAAAAGCAAATGAAGTAAAAAGTGGTTATGTTGTGGAACAGATGCTAATAAAGGGGTTACCACAAGACTTTGTGGATTTTGCGCTTGGTAGGCATTAGAAGTATGGATCGATTAATTAGGTAACACTAAAAGTGAATACTGAATAACTATAATATATATAATTCTATGATTAAGAAATTTTCAAATGATATATTAATAATGAGGGTTGATATGGAGAACGAACTTTTAAATTATATGTCTGGTAATGAAATAATAGATTATGTTAATAATTACATAAATAAATCTAACTATAATTATGCTGTCCTCATTGATGGAAGTTGGGGAAGTGGTAAAACATATTTTATTAAAAACAGCCTCATTCCAGCTTTAGAGGCAAATGAAAAAAGCAGGAAAAGTCAGAATGGAAAACCTGATAATAAGAAAATTATTTATATTTCACTATATGGTATTTCATCAAAAGAAGAGTTAGACTTTCAGATACTTTTAGAAGTTATGCCATTTAAAAGTTTTTTTAATCGTAAGAACATAAAACTTGCTTCAAACATAGGAAAGGCAGTTATAAGTGGAGTATCTAGTTTTTATGGAATATTATTACCTAAGAAAATAATAGATTTTAGCGATATATCTTCGAAGAATTATATACTTATTTTTGATGATTTAGAAAGATGTAATATGAATGTTAATAATTTATTGGGCTATATAAATAATTATGTTGAACATGATGGAATTAAAACAATTATTATATCGAATGAGAAAGAAATTGCTAGCACAAATATGGATTTAAATAGAGAACTTAAGTATTTAGTGGCACTAAATAATGACTTAGTACTTAATGACTCAAAAAATGAATCGGATGTAAGCGTGGATTTGTTTGGAGATGAAAAACATGAGGATAATAATGAAAAAGTCAATGTTGATGAATTACTTAATAAGATTAATATAATATTTGGACAAGATAATCTTTATAAAAAAATAAAGGAAAAATTAGTAGGTGTCACTTTATATTACAAACCTGATTTTAATAAAATTATTGAAACTGTTACAGTTAATAGTATAAATGATGAAAAGATTAAAAATATTATTATATATAATAAAGCTTACATAATTGAAAAACTAAATTATTATAATCATCAGAATATAAGAACAATATTATTTTGTTTAGATAAATATAATAATATTACTGAAAACTTAATCAAAGCATTAGGATTTACTAGATTGGAAAAATTACTTGATGATATGTTTAAGTATACTTTAGTAATTTCAATCTTATATAAAACGGGACAAGATTTACCTAAATGGGAAAGTAATAATGAAATAATGGATGTGGTAGTAAGTAAAAATATCTATAATTTTAATAGTTATATTAAGGGATTTAAATTTATAGATAACTATATTAAAGGGGCAACTTTCAATAAAGAAAAGGCTATAGAAGTAATAAAAAGATATAATGAATTAGAAAATAAACAAATTAATGATCCTAATGATCCTTTATTTATATTAAATAATAATTGGTGGCTAATAGAAGATGAAGAAGTTTTAGAATTGATAAATGAAATTAATGAGACTTTAAAATGTGATCCAAATAAATATAATATAACAGTTTATTTAAATATAATAACTTTAAATATTAAATTTAATAGATTAGGAATACAATCAAAAGATATTAAAGAAATAATGGATTTGATGAAAAATAATATGAAAGAACTGAAACCGGAGAAAAATGATAGTTTTGATGTTTTTGGTTGGAGTAGTTCTGACTTTGAAACAAAAGAAGACAGCAAATTGTTTACTGAATGTGCAAACGAGTTAAATAATTATCTTAATGATGTCAATAACGAAACTATTATTGATAAATTAAATTATTTCCTTAATAATCAAGAAACATGGTCTAAGTCTGTTGATGAATTTATACAAGACAAAGAAATGATGTTAATTGATAAAAGGGCATTCATAAGCTTGTTTGATTTTGAAAGCCTAGTGAAATCAATAAAGAATGCTAGGAATAATCAGATAATTGAATTTAGAGTAGCATTGCGTAAAATATATAATTTTGCAAATATAAAAGATTATTATTTAGATGAAAAAGAATACGTAGATAAATTAATTGGTGAATTAAAAAAGTATTCTTTACAACTTGTATATAATCAAAAGATCAAAAACAACAATTTGAAATATCTAATAAAAGATTTAGAAGAAATTTTAGGTAAATTAAGTTGAATTATCAAAAATAAGTGTTAAAGAATTCAATAAATATCATATTCATATTAATTCGATTACCATAAAATACAATGGGTGAATTAGATGGATCAAATTTCACACAAATATTATGATTAGGAAGTGCTAAAATATGAATATTTCAACGGTATCAACTTTATGTTTTGTTCATGTATACAAAGGGATTTTTAAAGGACAAGGATTTAATTTTGATAATGAAGTTAAATTTCATATAGAAATTGATAAAGAACATGAGGAATATAATTATATCTTATCTGCTGAAAAAATAAACTTTGATAGAATACCAAATGATTTTTTTGGGAAAAATGTTTCTTCTGTTTTTGCAATAGTAGGGAAAAATGGATCTGGAAAGACATCGCTATTTGATACTATCATTGATAATATTGGAGTAGCAATTACTGCAATGAATAACGAAGGTATAATTTACATTATGAAGAAAGATGATATTTATATAGTATATTCTAATTGCAAAAATCTACGTATAGATAAATCGGTAGAGACATTAGGTATAAATTTTTATACACAAGAAGAATGGGCAAATAGTGAACAATACAAAAAAATAGATAGAATATTTGATAATGAGAATTTCTTTAATAACTTTATATATTTTTCTAATAATTTTGCTTCATCCTATAATAGGAGACATAATAAATTTATAATTGATCTTTCTATTGATAAACAAGTAAAAGAAATTATTGAAAAAGCTGATTTTGATAGTAATAGATTGTCACATATATTGACAAACAGCCAATATTTAAAATTACTCGAATTTTTATGTAGTGATGAATATAAAAAATTGTCTAAATTTGAAATAAATGATTTACCTGAATTATTGAAAATTGAATTTAAAGATAATCAAAAAATATATGATTTGCATAACAAATTTTCAATTCATTTTATGAAAAACTTTTGGATAGGTAAGAAGCGATTTTCAACTTTTCTAAATGGACATGTATATAAAAAAAGTGATGGCAAATTGGAATATGAGTCAGCAATTAATTTATTTTCGATATGCCTAATGAAGTCATGGAT
The DNA here is from genome assembly GCF_000309315.1 of Sedimentibacter sp. B4. Classification (NCBI taxonomy): domain Bacteria; kingdom Bacillati; phylum Bacillota; class Tissierellia; genus Sedimentibacter; species Sedimentibacter sp. B4. Next base: position 10,016 of record NZ_CANG01000903.1, on the reverse strand, counting down.
TGAGGATGAACAACTAAGCTATGAACACTTGCAGAATTTCATAAAAAGATTGGCACAAACTGATTCGAAAAATGGAATAGAAATTATTAAAGATTATATTGAAGAAAAAGCTATTAATTTTTCAAATTTGGATTTTTTTCAGAACCTATTGTATTTAATTAATAAAAACAATAATAAATATATTAAATACTATCAAGATGATAAGTCTTTTATTATTCCATGGATAGCTGAATATAAAAATAATGTGAAGAATATTTTAGAGTATTTTGGCTCAAATAATAAAATTTCTGAATATTATGATTGTTCTTTAGTTATAGAAGATAGAAATGGAAAAGGAAAATATAGTTCAGGCGAATTTTATCGGGGTAGAATTTTTTTAGAATTATATTCAGCATATATAGAAATAGCATCAAAATCGAGTAAAAATAAAAATATATTATTGTTAATAGATGAAATAGATTTGTATTTCCATCCAAGTTTGCAAACTAAAGTTATAAACGATGTTTTTAAATTTGTTGATTCTGTTTTTAACAATTACAAAGTACAAATTATTTTTACTACTAATAACCCATTTGCATTATCGGATATTCCTTCTTCCAACATTATTTATCTCGAAAGGGGTAATGTTATACATAAAAGTTCAAATACATTTGGAGCAAATATAAACACTTTATTAAAAGATAGTTTTTTTATGAATTCTACTATTGGAGAGTTTTCTAAACAGAAGATTAACCAAGTTGTTAATTACTTAAGAGATAATTATGACAAAGATGATTATTGTTATAACAAAATTACAAAAGAAGAAGCCAAATATATAATTTCTATAATTGGTGAACCCATTGTAAAAAATAAATTGGAAAAGTTGTATTATAATAAATTTACTGAAGATATAGTTGATCAAGAAAAGAGAATACAGATGTATAAAGAGAAAATTAATGATTTGCAATTGTATATTACAAATGGCAAAATTTTAAGGGAGAAAGAACTTGATGAATTAAAAGATAGAATAAATGAACTTTTAGTATGTCTAAATAAAATTAATAGTTAGGGAGATAAACTCTAATGATAAAAATACAAAAAATTAAAGAAACTGATTGGTATTTAAATGAAATTAAGAAATTATTTGTTCATGGAAGTACTAAAAGTAATTTTGATGATCACTTCTATAAAGAAACAGAAGATATAAACAGAGAATTGAAAGAATTTGGATTAAGTTATAACGATTTCTCAGAGCAAAAAGGAAGAACATTGTTTGAAGAATTGATAGTGGCAAGCTATGCAGATTTACAAAAAATATTCAAGAAGATTCCTTCAGAAACAAAAGGATTATTTTGGAGATTGGAGAAGAGTGAAAAAGGTAAGACAACTCGCAAATATATTGGAGCGTGGGAGAAAATATATAAAACCTACGATAAATTTAGTAAGAATAATTTAAATATAATGATTATAGAAAAGTTTAATATTAAATGCTGCCCATATTGCAATGAAAATTTCATATTAAATCGTGATACAAAAGCAATGGCACAACTTGACCATTTTTATCCTAGAAATATTTACCCAATCTTTGCATTATGTTTATATAATCTGATTCCTACATGCTATTCATGTAATCATATTAAAGGAAGCAAATTAATTGGTGTTTCTCCTCATAACCAAGATTACAATTTTGATGCTTTAAAAATATCGTATATACCATTAACTGCCGATTGGATAAATAATAGCAATGAGATAGATATTAGCTTTCTATATAATTATGATAGTGGTGGCGATTTAATTGAAAAAAATATAAACGAAATGAGTATTGCTAAATCTTATAAATTTCATAAAGAATATGTACAGGAACTTTTAAAGAAAGCTCAGATTTATAACAAAGAGAAAATTCAAGAGATAAAATACTCCTTCCCCGACTTGTTTTCCAACGAAGAAGAAATTTTTCGTATTATTTTTGGTAACTATATTGAAGGTATTGATTTAGGGAGACGACCTCTTTCAAAATTAACAAAAGATATTTTAGAGGAACTTAAAATAATATAAATCGATGTTTATTAATAAATTAAATTGTGCATTTATTTGAAATTTAGATAATGATAAATTTAATGAAAAAGTTTACTACTTACATAAGATACAAGATAAGAAGATAAGAATGAGGGGAAAAGCCATAAAGTAAAAAAATACTTACTATTTCAGCGTGTCATTCCAAGAAAATCCAGAGATTAATAATAAAAAAGCGTAAGATTGGTTGTAATTATGTAGTAGAAAAAAAGTATAAAATTGTTGTGGAAATGTAGACGCTATATAAGAAAATATATTGGAAATTTAGTAAGTCTAAATATTTTATAAAAGCATATATCGAGGTGCAAAATGAAAGAATTTGAAATTGATTTAAAACCTGGGATGTACTGTGGATGTAAAGAAGTTCAACAGATGATATTGGATAATCCGGGTATAAGTGAGAAATTAAAAAACATTACACCGTGGTTAGAGAATTGGACAGGTGCATTTTTACACAGTGTTTATCATCACTTTAAAGATGTGAAGTCATTTAATTCGATATTATTTTGTGCGTTAGAGGCACAAACAATGCAATTGGACTGGATACGTTTTTCTTTCTGCTCAGGACAATATGACATAGCTTTGCGCGAACTACGCAATGTCATTGAGAGTGGTAGTTTATTTTTTAAATATGATTATATGAATGAATTTAGAAATTTGAGTGTCGCTGAAAAGTATGATGCAATAAATAATGATATCACTATAAATCAAAAAAATGGGTTTGGTAAAACTGTATTCCAAAATAGTGGATATATTGATTGGTTAAATGTATATAACAATATATATAAGCCATTATGCAAATATATACATACTGGAAACAACATTGAAAGAGCTATGGATATAGATAAGAATGGATTTAATGAAATATTAGAACCTTATTATTATGATGTCGAAATTGAAAATTGCATTTTGTATTTTAAAAAAGTAGTGCATACGGAAGTTAAAATGATGGAAATAATTTTAAAGGATGTGTATGACATAGATGATGAGTATATTTCAATATTCGAGTAAAATTAGATAAAGCATTTATAAACTGTAAAATATTTTTTGATTATATTAGTTTGTTTGCTTGAACCATAAAAAATCATATAGACATGAATGTGTGATGGGAAAAAGAGAGGTTTAAACATATACAAATTGATTGTTATAGCAAGTAGTTTTATTAGATTTCTGTATATAACAAATCAATTTGAAATCTTGGAATATGACTATTTAATTAACTTTGTGTTGAGCCTTTATTTATCTTTTAACCTTGCGTGTCGTAGGGCTGTATTACAGCCTTCTTGCGTTTGTAAGTTTTTTTATAATTATAAATTATTTTTAAAAATGGGGTGTATTTATGAAGATAATTCAAATATCTGATTTACATATTAATTGTGATACTGACTTGGGTCGAATAGAATACAAATTAAAAAAAATGTATTTAGCAATTAAAGATGATTTAAAAACACAAGAAGAGGTTATTTGTTGCATTTTAGGGGATATAGTTGACCAAGGCGATGCAACTATGTTTGAAAAAGCAGAAACTATTCTTGGTTATATTAAAGATCTTTATAAAGATTATATATTTAGTTTTGAATTCGTGCCTGGTAACCACGACTTATGTTATGGTACTCTTAATGATTATGATAAATTGATTTCTAAATTTACAACTTCACCTTATACATTTAACTCTCAAGAAAACATTTATGTTAGAGAGTATAATGAGATTAGCCTAATACTTCTAAATTCTATTTACCATAAAAGTCATGAGTTTGGGAAAATCGATATATCTTCATTATCTGAAATAGCATGTGAAAAACCTTCTATTTTTGTTGTTCATCATGCCTTAATGAGTGAAAACGATGATGATAAATCTTCTATTAGAAATGCATATAAGTTAATAGATGAAATAGAAAAAAGGGATGCTCTTGCAATTTTACATGGTCATACACATGGATATAAGAACATAAAAATTGGACAAAGATGTTTGGTTATAGGTGTTGGGCCTATGTTTAAGCCAGTAGAAGATATTAATAATCAATTCAATTTAATAGATATAAGAGGTACTATAATACAATCAATTACAAATTATAGATTTAGTAACGACTTAGATTCATATAATTCAATTTTGGAATACGAAAAGCCACAAACAAATAATTATTATGGACATTCACTTCAAAAAGTTTATGATAATATTGTAGAAGATACTAAGAACTATGGGTTTTTAATGAATCTAAAATTCGAGTGTACAATGACATTTGAAAGTTTTGAAAAAAGTATATTAGAACATTTTAATGATAGCTTAGAACTTGCGAAGGATTGGAATTCTCCTGAATTACCAGATAACTTGTATTATAATCATGGCCAATATATGAAATATAAAGATAAGTGGGGTACGGATTATATTATTGAGGAGTTAAATAATAAGGCGACGAGTAGTAGAGCGATTATACCATTAATTAATTTTAGTAATGTAGTTAATAGTAATGATAACTTTTTACCATCTTTTGATATTATTCAGTTTGGTTTTGAAAATGAAAATAGAAATAATTTAATAGTAAGCCTTTATATGAGAGCGTTAGAAGTTAATCATTTTTTAAAAATAAATCTTTGCGAAATCTATATTATGGCAAAAGACATATTAGATTCAATAAGAACTATTAATAATATATCGATTAATGTTCTTGCATTTAGAGCACAATTCAAGGAGAAATACGGATGCTTTAAAAAATCAAAAATTGATATAATGACAGAGGCTCAATTAACAAAGTTAGTACTAAATAACAATAAAAGTGAAATCGTTAAATTGCTTAAAGATAAAGTTGAGTCTTCTGAAACTGTAATACAAAATGAAGGCTTATTGCATCTTAAAAATGCGATAGCGGAAGCAGATGGTTATAAAACAATTATGGACATGCTTATCATTGTTTTGGATAAATTAGATGTTTTAAAAAGGGAAAGAAGCAGAACATCAAACTACCTTGAAATAAAAAAGTATGAAGATGAATTATCTAATGCTATGCAGAATTTAATGCTGAATTTGGAAGGAGATAAATATATATGACAATTGAACAGATTATTGAAATGCAGAAAAAGTTTGATAGTGAGCACGCAGGCAAGTTTAGCTGGGATAAGAAAATTACTGATGAAAATATTGAAAATTTAGAATATTTACTTTTATGCATGATTGGAGAGTTTGGAGAATCATCTAATTTGGTTAAAAAGGTAATTCGTGGAGACTGTAATCTCAATGAAATAAGGGAGAACTTGTCTGAGGAAATAATTGATATATTTATCTATGTAATTAAATTAATATATCAATTAGATATTAATCTTGAGGAAAAATATATTGAAAAATTGAATAAGAATAAATTAAGATTTACTAAATATGAGAAACAAGTTGGTGAATCTCATGAATAAATTCTATGAAATTCAAATTGAAACTGAAAATAGATGTTTATTAAATTGTAAACACTGCTCTTCTATAGAAATGCGTCAACAAAGAGCAAGGGGATTTAGCATAGATGATATCATTCGATTATTAAATCTAATTAATTGTCCAACCCATATATACTTAACAGGTGGAGAACCGCTTTTAGATGATTGCCTAATGTCTAATGTTGCTAATTTAAAGAATGTAAGTGAAAATATAGATATTGGATTGTTTACAACTGGAATTCTTGATTTTACAAATGAAGTTAATTGTGAGTATTTTCAAAAGCTTAAATTAGCAGGTATAAGTGATTGTTATTTTTCTATATATCATACTAATCCCAAAATACATGATTATATTACTAATAATAAGAATTCTTTTGATAAAACAATTAATACTATTTATAATTTAATTAATATTGGCATAAAGGTAAAAATTCATCTTGTATTAAATAAATATAATTTGAATAAAATAGATGAAATTATAAATGAGTTAGCATGTTTAGGTGTTGATGAAATAAGAATATTACGATTAGTTTGTTCTGGAAGTGCTAAAAGTAATTGGTCAGATATTGGCGTATCACTTGAAGAACAAAATAACGTAATATATAAAATTATTAAAAATATCAATTTATATAAAACAAAAATTACTGTTTCAGGTTTTCCTGAGAAAATTTCATGTAGACCATTTTTTAATTCAAAAAAGTGCCAAGGGGGAAGCAATGTTTTATATATTACATATAATGGTGATATATATCCGTGTGCATGTACTAAAAATGTCAATTCATATTTAATAGGACATATAACTGAATTAGATAAGATAAATAGTTTTATAAAAGAAAAAGAAATCATAGAATATAATGAAAAATGTTTAAACCCTATTAATTAAGAATTTACGAGTACTTATTTTGTCAAACTTTATTTTAAAAACTATCTTGATATTCAAAATAATTTAGTCAAACTTTGTTTTAAAACCGTAAAAAATAGCTAACGAAATTTCAACGTTTTTTAAAGTTATGTTGTCAAACTTTGTTTTAAAGCTACATAGACTAGATATATAAATAAAATTACAATGAAGCACCTATTGGGTTATAACCAATAGGTGCTTTTGTAGGGGTGCATATTTGCAGCTAAAAAAGCAAATTAATCTTGTAATAATACAGCCTGAATGATATAATCTAACAAATATAAGATAATTTAATATATTAAATGGCGATGGAGTTCGCCCTTAAATGCATAAGCTGATGACTCCTACAGATGTTATTTTTTCATTTGTAGGATTTTTTTGTTTAATGTATGGTATGTTTGGTTTATTTTTTTAACTAATCAAGTGAAATGATTTAAGGAGGAGAAAGTTCACCGGCTCTTAATCTGTTCCCACACACGTATAAATGACGGATTTTATCTGAATCGAAATTATCCAAAGATTGGGGCAACAGTATCTGTGGCCTTAGTGTAAGAGGCGATGAAATAAGAGTCACAAATTTTTAATTTTACAGAGTCATAGTTATATTCTTGAAAGCATAATTTAATGATTCTGAATCATACATAATAATTTACATTACAATCAGGAGGTATTTATGCTAACAAGTTTAGCTTTGATTTTTTTAATAGGAATGTTGACGGGCTCGGTTTTTAAAAAACTAAAGCTGCCAAGTCTACTAGGTATGCTTTTAACAGGAATTGTTCTTGGTCCGCATGTACTAAATCTACTTGATAGTTCAATACTAGGAATATCAGCCGAGCTGCGCAAGCTGGCTCTGATAATAATTCTTGCAAGAGCAGGACTGTCTCTGGATATTAAGGATTTAATCAAGGTGGGAAGACCGGCTGTTCTCATGTGCTTTGTTCCAGCCTGCTTTGAAATGGTAGGAATGATTCTGCTTGCACCAAAGTTATTAGGAGTTTCATTACTTGATGCGGCAATTATGGGCGCTGTGGTTGGAGCTGTATCTCCGGCTGTGGTTGTTCCGAAGATGCTTAATCTCATGGAAAATGGCTACGGCACTGATAAAAGCATTCCTCAGCTTATATTAGCCGGAGCATCAGTTGATGACGTTTTTGTCATAGTAATGTTTACTTCGTTTACCGGTTTGGCCATGGGAGAAGGTATTTCAGCCTCCAGCTTCCTTGAGATTCCAATATCAATTGTTCTGGGACTGGTTGGTGGAATTGCTGTGGGACTTTTGATACTGGAGTTGTTTAAGAAATTTCACATGAGAGACTCATATAAGGTTATAGTAATGCTGAGCATTGCATTTTTACTTGTTGCTGCAGAAGACAAACTAACAGGAATTCTGCCTTTTTCTGGATTGCTGGCAGTAATGAGCATGGGTATAATTGTGCAAAAAAACAATCAAAATCTTGCAGTACGCATATCTTCAAAGTTTTCTAAACTGTGGGTTGCAGCTGAATTGATTTTATTTGTCCTTGTAGGTGCTGCAGTTGATATTGAGTATGCTGCCGCTGCCGGAATAAGTTCAATATTGCTCATAGCAGGTGTGCTGATTTTCAGGATGATTGGAGTTTATATCTGCTTACTTAAAACACAGTTGTCAAATAAAGAACGTCTTTTCTGTATGATAGCTTATACACCTAAAGCAACTGTTCAGGCAGCAATTGGTTCAGTGCCTCTTGCAATGGGGCTTTCATGCGGCCAAATTGTTCTTACTGTTGCTGTAATAGCAATACTTATTACTGCTCCGCTGGGTGCCTTTGGAATAGACATGACCCATAAGAAACTGTTGTATCATAATTCAAATCATAAAGTCATATAAGAATAGAGAGGAGATAAGTATGAAACAAATACTATTGCCTATTGACGGCAGCAAAAGAAGTTTCAAATCAATTGATTTGGTAAAAACTCTTTACAAACCAGATCAGGTTGATGTTTCAATAATTCTCGTCAAGGAAGATGAAGGAATTAGATCTGAATCAGATTACAAGCAAATCAAAGAAGAAACAATGCCATTTTTAGATGAAGTTGCCAGCAAACTTGAAGGTTTCAATGTAACAAAACATGTGAGAGTAGGCGATGCCGGTGAAGAAATATTGAAATTTGCAGAATCTGATGAAACGGATATCATAATAATGACAAAATCGACACGAAAAGGGTGGACTCAAATGATAGGATCAGTAACAGCCCATGTTGTGAAGTATGCCAAGTGTATAGTCATGATAATACCGGAATAACACTAATTAATAATAACGCATATTACTTTAAACATGTTACATATTAAACTTATATTTTGTTGACAATATTATTTAATAATACAATAAAAGTTTCTGCTTATCACAACTTTATTTATTAATGTTATTCAATTTTTATATCAATTTACAAATTATAACATATTGTAATAACATAAATCTAAATATAAGGTGATAATATGTCTACGAACATAACAGATCAAGATAGAATAAATACCGTGACCGTTGGAAGGCTGGCACCTGATTTCAGGGCTTTATCCACTCACGGATATATTAATTTATCAGATTACAGAGGGTCATGGGTTGTATTATTCAGTCATCCTGCAGCTTTTTCTCCGGTATCAACCACTGAAATTATTATGGGTTCCTATTATTATCCAAAATATCTAAAAAGAAATGTACAAATAATTGCACTGACTACGGATAACAATTTTGCAAATTTAGCATGGGTATATGATGTTTTCAATAAAACGGGAATAACCGTTCCATTTCCTGTTATTTCAGACAACGATAAAGAAATTTCAGATCTTTATGGGATGGTTAATGCAGACAGGACATATGAAGAATCTGTACGAGATGCTTTTTTAATAGACCCTGAAGGAAAAATAGTGGCAATTGTTACAATGCCTCATACCAACGGAAGAAATGCTGTAGAACTGTTAAGGATTATTGATGCGCTTCAAGTAACTAAAAATTCTAATTATCACACTCCTGCTGCATGGCAGCCTGGTGATCCAGTTTTGGCTCCTCCAGTTCATACATATGAAGACCTTATTAACAGAGTCGATTCAGCTGCTGAATTAGGTTATGAATGTCCATTCTGGTATGTATGTTATAAAAACATGGCAGCAGAAACTGAAACGGAAGCAATTAATAATCTAAATCCAAATTTAAATGCACAAAATCACAATTGCTAAGATTGGATATTAGTTCTTAAGAATTATTTCGTTGTAAAAGGATTATAATTAATAGAAAACAGCTAACTTATCACTATACATTTATAAAATTTCTATGTTAATAGTTATAAAAATGAGATTTAGTCAAATTTTGTTAAAAGTAAGGAATCACCTATTTGTACATTACCAATAGGTGATTTTGCGTTTTAAATGAATAGGTATAAACCAAATTAATACTTAATAATAAAAGCATTAATATAGTTGATTTTATCAAATAGTGGGAGTACAATTAATATGCAATTTGAATGCGGGGGGTGTTCGGTTGAATGTTTATAATATAAAGCCAGAAAAGAACTGTGAAGCAATATATTGGTATTTAGCATTATTATTAGAAAAAACTTATAATCAAAATATTTGACTTTAATAAAAAAGATGATTTATGAATGC